>NZ_JBFRJZ010000021.1:0-178292 GCF_041469125.1 Vibrio sp. 10N.286.51.E5
TTAAGGTTCTGTCTATGAGGTAGCTTTAGTTTATTGAGAGCATTGAGTGTTGTTGCTCTTGAGTGACGTTGACGGTTTTCCATCAATACAACCAAATTAAATCAGTTTGTTTTTTTGAGCTAAGGGGCTTTAGATATTTAAGTTATTCATAAACTAATATTTAGAGTTAAAGTTCAAACTATTGTCATTTACGAAGCTAGGCAATTGATATAACTATACTTTATCATTGTTATTCCGTGATGGTGCTCAAGAGATAGTCTCTGTTTACGTTTTTTTACTTGAAAGCTATGCTAATAAGGACATAATGAACGTAAAGTTTACGTAGGTGGTGAAGGTGTTAATGTGAGCGAATCTAAAACAGAGACTGACTTAAAGAAAACAACTATACATGAAGCCGCAAAAATCGCGGGTGTATCAATAGCTTCGGTTAGTCGAGCTTTGAATAATAAACCTGGTATCAGCGAGAAAACACGTAAACGAATTTTAGATATCTGTAAGGATTTGGGTTACGTGCCGAGTACATCTGCGCGAGAGTTAATGGGAAATCATAAAAATACCATTGCTATATCTCTTGGGCCGATAGACTTCTACGCTTCTCGTTATTTGGGAATGCTTTGGCCTTCACTATCAGCTGCAATTCGTAACTCTGGTCGTAACTTGTTACCTGTGAGCTTTGGGGAAGTTGACTTACAGCAAGTTGGTGGTGCGATTTTACTTGGTATGACTACCAATGACCCACGTGTTGAAACCTGTAAAGAACTGGGTTTGCCATTCGTATGTATTGGTATGAGCGAAGGGTCCTTCTGGGTTGCTCCTGATGATTTCAACGGTGGTCGGGAAGCGACGCAACACCTAGTTGATAAAGGGTTAAGCGACATTTGTTTCGTAACACCAACAACTTATGGTGATGGTTATCAGTTTCGTCATCAAGGTTATATGTCGGTCATGGCGAGTAATGCGCTACCTATACGTGAATTGCGCACTGGGCATGATCCACTGGGAGAGATTGCCGCATATCGTTACTTTGTTTCTATGGATAAGCAACAACTCGAGCGCCACCAAGGGTTTGTTTGTGAGAGTGATGAGACGGCTTTGGGGGTCATTGCTGCGTTAAAGGATCGAGGCTACAAGATACCGGAAGACTTTTCTGTCGTTGGTTATGATGGTTTACCGGGAATTTCAAAAATGCTGACTACAATTGTTCAAGATACGGACAAAATAGCAGCCAAGGCAGCTTCTATGCTTGAGCTTGCTATGTTAGGAGAGCAGCCAGTAGGAGCTGTAGTTCCTATAACTCTGAAGCTCGGGCAATCGACGTAAACCAACAATATTAATTTTATTAACATGGGTATATCGAAAGGTATACCCATTTTTTATTCAATAAAGAAAACTTTACGTTATTGCGATGTGTTAAGTTATGAGATTAAGAAAATAGAGGCTTTTTTATAGTTTTTTCTGTTGGAGAAGCCCAATATCTGGCCAAAATAAGAGCAAGATCACTAAAATGGATTACTGTAACTTAACAAGAACGAAAATGTGACCGGAATAACGTAAGCGTTTACGTTAAGTGTGCATAATACCCTCAGATTTTGAAATTAATGAACTGAGGGCAACATGAAAAAAACAATATTGGCAGCATCCCTACTTGCTGCAAGCCTGTCTGCAACCGCAACTGAAAAAACAGAAATTACTATTGCTGGCTGGGGTGGTAATGATGTCGTTGTATTGAATAACTTGGTCAAAGAAGTATTAGCTGACGATTTTGCAAAATCGGGGCTAAGCGTTAAATACCAAGCGGTAGAAGGTGACTTCTCTCAGTTTATAACCAACTCTTTATCGGCTGGTACTGCACCTGACGCATTCTACGTTGACGTGGTTTTTGCTAATACCCTCGTTAATTCTGGCAAGGTAGCAGCAAACAGTGATTCACTCGCTAATGTGAGCTCTGCAGTCATTCCAAGCCTAAATAGCGCGTTTACGTCAAATGGTAAACAGTATGGAATTGCTAAGGATTTCAATACGATCGCGCTGCAATATAACAAAGATATTTTCGATGATGCAGGCGTTGATTACCCAACAAATAGCGATTCTTGGGAAGATTTACGTAAAAAACTGATCGCGGTGAAAGATGAGCTAGGTGATGAAGTATCAGGTATCTGTGTTATGCCTGATTACGCGCGTTTTGCTCCATTCGCACTTGCGACAGGCTGGAAACCTTTCAATGAAGAAGGCAAAACCGTACTGGATGAGAACTTCGAGCGTGCATTCAATTTTTACACGGGCCTTGTATCAGAAGATGAAGTTGGCATTTTGGCAACAGACTTAGGTCAGGGCTGGGGTGGTGGTTGTTTTGGTACAGAAGAAACGGCTGTAGCGCTTGAAGGTAACTGGATCAGTGGTTACTTACGCGACAAAGCGCCAAACCTTCCTTACGGCACAACACTAATGCCAACCGATCCGAAAACCGGTAAGCGCGGCAATCTTCTATTTACTGTTGCATGGGGCGTAAATGCAGACGGCAAAAACGTAGAAGCAACTCAAAAAGCCGTTCAGATCCTTACTAGTCAAAAAGCGCAAGAGTGGGTATTGGACTCTGGCCTTGCACTACCTAGCCGCAAATCTCTAAGTGACGCTAAATTCTTTGAAGTTGAAGATTCAGAAAGTGAGTTGGCGAAACAAGTATTTAAAGGTGCTCTAGAAGGTAACGTTGAACCATTTGCGTTTGGTGATTACGGCACGGCTTGGATGACTCCGATCAATGAAGCCTTGAACTCTGTACTGCTTGGTCAAATGACGCAAAAAGAAGCGCTCAAAATGGCACAAGCAAAATACGATGTATTGACGGCTAAGTAGTAGGGCGAACGATGAACTCTTTACGTTTACGCCAACAAGTTTACGGATGGCTCTTGGCAGGGCCATTTGTACTGACTTTAGTGGTGTTCTTTCTGTATGCATTGGTTCGTACAGTTTACTTTAGTTTTACTGAGTACGATCTGTTCAGTGACGCTGTTTGGGTTGGCTTAGCTAACTTCAAGGCGTTGCTTTCCGACGACTTGTTCTTACTGTCATTGGCAAATACGATTTGGTTCTCTCTCATCGTAACCTGTGTTCAAACGTTATTAGCACTAGGCTTAGCGATTCTAGTTAACTCAAAGATTCGTGCGAAAAGCTTCTTTAGAACGGCTTTTTACTTACCAAGCATTCTTTCTAGTGCTGCGGTAACGTTAATCTTCATTTGGTTCTACCAAAAAAACGGTTACCTAAACGGCTTTGTTACGGACGTAGTGAATCACTATCCGCACATCAGTTGTTTCGTGCTGATAGCGGTGGCATCTCAATTTGTTTTGGTTACCAAAGACCGTATTAAAGGACTGCCTGTTGGCTGGTTCGACCCGGCATGGGCAATTCTCTCTGTGATTGTGGCGGGCATCGCAACCTTTATTGCAAGTGCAATGGGGTGGATTGAAGTCACGAAAGATGTGGTTGAGGTTAACTGGCTGAACACGCGTGACCATGTTGGTCCAATGCCATTAACACTCTGGGCTATCGTGATTCAGAATATCTATACCACGATTCCAACCTTCATGTTGCTCTTTTTGGCGGGCTTGCAAGGCATATCTGGTGAGCTATATGAAGCCGCGCACATTGATGGGGCTAACAAGTGGCAACAACACTGGAATATTACGATTCCTCAATTGGCTCCTGTGACATTCGTTGTCGTGACCTTCTCGATCATCGGTACGCTACAGATGTTTGACCAAGTTGCTCTGCTGGGTTCAGCTGCACCTCTCGAGTCACGTATTACTATGGCGTACTACGTTTACCACAACGCATTTCCACCGGGTGGCACGCCACAAATCGGTATGGCGAGCGCAGCGGCATTGATATTGGCATTCATTACATTGGCAGTAGTTTATCTGCAGAAAATCTTTGGAATAAAGGAGAAGGCAGATGGCTAGTCACACTATGACTTCAAAAGATGATGCGGTTCCTGTGGCATCTATGGAACAGGTAGCGAAATTTCAAGAACGACGCCGCTGGGCGAAAGTGGCGTGGGTATACAGTGCACTGATTCTGGTCGCAACAGTAATGTTAGGTACTTTCGTTGTCGCCTTTTTAGCGAGTTTAAAAGACGACCCACTTGAGCAACCATTCAAATTTAACTTTGCACAGGTTCAACCTAGTAACTGGGGGGCAGCATACCAACTGGGTCAAGAAGGTAACAACGCACCTATGTTTGGTGGTTTTGCTCCGGGAGCGACGGTCAACTTTACAGTCACTTACGCTGTTGAACAGGGCAAAGAGTTTCAGGTACCGACCATTGAAGTTCCACGTCGCCGTCCAGGTACTGGCATGGCAGCAGCAACGGTGACAGATTTTGCTTCTGATTATGCAGTGGTTAGCGAACCTCGTCTGGTTGCTTCAAGTGATGATGTCACCTATGTCGAAAGGCGTGGTCGTAACGAGATCACAAAGCAAGGCCAAAGCCAAACTTGGGAATTTAACATTCTTTACCAAGGAAACGGTCCTGAAATTGCGACGCTTCCACTAACCGTAGAATCACCTCGTGGACAAGTGTTGATTGATAGCACCCTGGCACCAAGCAAGATGGAGCGTCGTGGTCGAGTCGCTGCATGGGATAACGCAACACCGGGTGTGATCGGCTATGTATTCAAGTCTTACGTTCGTGTTTACACAGAGTCTGTGAGTTTGGATACAGGTAAGAGCTTGTTCATGAGCTGGACCATCAACTCGTTCTTTATCGCGATTGGTAAGGTGATTTTGACTCTGTTCCTCGCGTGCACCGCAGGCTATGCATTAGCACGATTGAAGTTCACTGGTGCACGTGCTGTATTCGCTTTCATGTTGTTCAGTATGATGATTCCAGCACAGGTGACGTTTATTTCTAACTACTTAATTTACAAAGATATTGGGTTGTTAAACACACCTTGGGCGGTCATCACTGCGGTGGTGGCATCCGGTCAAGTACTCATCATGAAGCAGTTCTTTGAAAACATTCCCAAAGAACTGGAAGAAGCGGCAATCGTCGACGGTGCTAGCCCGTTAGTGATTCTTTGGAAAGTATTTATGCCATTGGCTAAACCAGCCATTTTGTCTGTAACCATCCTTGGCTTTCAAGGGGCCTGGAATGACTTCTTCTGGCCACTGGTGGTGATAAACAGCCCTGCGGATGCATTCACGCTTCCTGTTGGTCTATTAAGTTTACGTAACGCCTATGGCGTAGCAGGTGACTGGAACCTGATTCTTGCAGGCGCGTTCCTGTCGACAATTCCAGTACTTATTGTATTTATGGTTTTTCAACGTTACTTCGTTGGTAACGATATTTCTTCCGCTGTTAAAGGTTAATCCTCGGGGATATTTAAGATGTTTATGAACTACACCGCTGGTCAAGGCGAACTAAAAAATTGGATCGTTGAAGAGACGGCATTTGATTCAGCACTTCAAGGTAAATGTGAAGTGGTAATGAGCCAAGGTAACGGCTACATGGGTGCCCGTAGTGCCACGGAAGAAAAGTATGTAGGCCAAGTGCGTAACCTATTCATCGCAGGTACTTATAACAAGTTCGATGAAGAGGAAGTAACCGAGCTTCCAAATGCTGCAGACATGAGTTCAATTGAGATGTTCATTGATGGCCGTCGTTTCCATCTGGAGTCTGGCGAAGTAAGCAACTACTCACGTCGTCTAAACGTTAAGAATGGTGAGCTGACTCGTGAGTTCACTTGGACAAATACAGAAGGCAAAACGTTTGAGATGCGCTTCCGTCGCTTTATCTCGCAAGCAAACCTTCATCTAATGGCGTTCGACGTTCAAGTTAAGGCTGTAAACAGCGATGCGAAAATCGAAATCCGCTCTGGTGTCGATGCTCAGCTATCTAACTCTGGCGCTCAGCACTTCCACGAAGGTGAAAAGCGTATCTACGACAAGCGCTTCATTGAGCTGCTACAACATACGACAGAAAGCAAAGTTGATTTCGTATTCCTAACGTCTCATCGCTACTTCGTAAATGGTACAGAAGTTGAGATCGACCCAGGTCTACAGATGGACCGCCGTAAGGTATGGCTGAACATCCATCAAGAGCTAAAAGCAGGCGAGACATTTGGCACTGAGAAAGTGGGTGTTGTACACACTTCTCGTGACAAGCAGTTCGATGTTGAAGGCTACGAGCTTCAAGCTCTACGTGACCACGCACTAACTAACCTAAAAATGAATGCTGACCGCAGCTTTGACGAGCTATTAGCAGGCAGCGGAGTTGAGTGGGACAAGCGTTGGGACAACATGAACATCACTATCGGTGGCAACGATTTTGACCAACTAGCGACGCGCTTTGCTCAGTACCAACTAAACATCTTCACGCCAATGCACGACTCTCGCTTCGGTATCGGTGCGAAAGGTTTATCTGGTGAAGGTTACAAAGGTCACTCGTTCTGGGATACAGAAGTATTCATGCTTCCGTTCTTCATCTACACGATGCCAGAAGTTGCACGTAGCCTACTTGAGTACCGCTTCAAAACACTGGGCGGCGCACGTAAGAAAGCAGCAGACAACGGCTACATCGGTGCTCAGTTCCCATGGGAGTCTGCACTTACAGGTGAAGAAGTAACGCCAGTATGGGGCGCAGTAGACATCATCACGGGTAAGTCGACCAAGATTTGGTCTGGCTTTATCGAGCAGCACATCACGTGTGACATCACTTATGCGCTATGGCAGTACTACCAGATCACGGGTGACCAGAAGTTCATGGACGACATGGGTTACGAAATCATGTTCGACACAGCAACATTCTGGACAAGTCGCCTAGAGTGGCTAGAAGACCGCAACATGTGGGGTATCTGTAACGTAATCGGTCCTGATGAGTACAAAGAGCACATCGACAATAACGCGTTCACTAACTACATGGCCGTTGAAAACATCAAGCTAGCGATTCGTTACTACGAAGACCTAGAAGCATCTAACACAGAGCTACTGGCGAAGCTGTCTGACAAGTTGAACCTAGTTGAAGCGCGTAAGATGTGGCTAGAGCGTGTTGAAGATATCTACCTACCGCAACCGCGTGAAGAAGATAAGATCATCCCACAAGACGATACTTACCTACAAAAAGAGATCATTGACCTAACTAAGTACAAAGAGCAGCCATTCGTTGGTGGTCTGTTCCAAGACTACAGCCTAGATCAAGTGAACGAGATGCAGGTTTCTAAGCAGGCTGATTTAATGGTTTTATTCCTACAACAGGAAGATAAGTTTGACCTAGAGACTAAGCTAGCGAATTGGAACTACTACGAGCCGAAAACGCTACACGATTCTTCTCTCAGTCTATCAACTCACTCTGTACTGGCGTCAGATGTTGGTAACCCAGAGTTGTCTTACGACCTGTTCCAACAAGCGGCTTCTATCGACATTGGTCAGAACATGAAGAGCTCGGATCACGGTATCCACGCAGCGTCTATTGGTGGTATGTGGCAGTGTGTTGTATACGGTTTCGGTGGTGTACGCATGCTTGGTGGCGAACTGCGCATTAACCCGAACCTACCTAAACAGTGGGATAGCGTTAACTTCCCAATCTACTGGAAAGGTGAGCGTCTGGAAGTAACAGTAGACGGTGCTCAAGTAAGCATTGTTCGTCCAGAGTTTAACGGCCAGCCACTTAACATCGAAGTTGCGGGTGAGCCACGTGTAATTGAATCAACAGAGGCTACTTTCAATGTGTAAGGCATTTATCTTTGACCTGGATGGCGTAATTACTGATACCGCTGAACTGCACTACCAAGCATGGCAGCATATGGCGAACGAAGAAGGTTACTATTTCGATCGTGAAATCAATGAGCAACTGCGTGGTGTGTCTCGTGAGGCCTCTCTAAAAATCATCCTAGATGGGAAAGAGATCAGCGAAGAGAAGTTTGCAGACCTAATGAAACGTAAGAACGACTACTACGTTGATCTGCTAAACACAATTTCTGCAAAAGACGTACTACCGGGCATCGAGCAGTTCCTACTGGAGCTAAATGCACGTGGCATCAAGGTAGCACTGGCGTCAGCAAGTAAAAATGCGCGTCCTATTCTACACCGCCTTGGCCTTACGCCACTGTTTGATGCAATCGGTGATGGATGGTCAGTACAACGCTCTAAGCCAGCACCAGACGTGTTTATTCACGCGGCAGGCCAAGTAGGTGTAAACGCTGACGAGTGTATTGTGGTTGAAGATGCAGAAGCGGGCGTAGATGCAGCCAAAGAAGCAGGTATGCGCGTAGTGGGGATTGGCCCTAATGAGCGCGTTGGTCATGCAACATGGCGCTTCGAGGATACAGCTGAGATGAAACTTGCTGCAATCCTATAAAGCTAAACGCTGATAAAGCAAGCTTTACACATAATAACAAAGGGGCAGCTTGCCTGCCCCTAATACGCCGAACAAGGCGAAAGAATTATAACGTAGGTAGAACAATGGCACGCTTAGAACTGAAGAACATCAATAAAATTTATCCAGATGGTGCGCACATCATCAAAGACGCCAACCTAGTAATCGAAGACGGTGAATTTACGGTTTTCGTTGGGCCATCAGGTTGTGGTAAATCAACCATGCTACGTATGGTAGCTGGCTTAGAAGATATTTCTTCAGGCGAAATGTGCCTAGATGGTGAGGTTGTTAATAACCTGTCTCCTACGGACCGTGGGATTGGTATGGTTTTCCAATCCTATGCACTCTACCCACATATGACGGTAGAAGAGAACATCGCATTTGGTCTGAAATTGGCGAAAAAGCTCAGTGCAGACGAAATCAAAAAAGCCGTTAAAAATGTTGGTGAAATGCTTGAGCTGACAAATTTGATGAAGCAGAAGCCAAGCCAACTTTCTGGTGGTCAGCGTCAGCGTGTTGCTATTGGTCGTGCGATTGTCCGCAACCCTAAGCTTTTTCTTCTTGATGAGCCGCTGTCGAACCTAGACGCATCATTGCGTGTTCGTATGCGACTTCAATTAGCGGAGTATCATCAAAAGCTGAAATCAACCGTGATTTACGTGACACATGATCAGGTTGAAGCGATGACCCTTGCTGACAAGATCGTTGTACTACGTGATGGTGCGATTGAGCAAGTAGGTTCACCGTTAGATCTTTACTATTTCCCGAACACATTGTTCGTCGCAGGCTTTATTGGTTCTCCAAAAATGAACCTGCTACCAGCCACACTAATTTCTGCTTGTGAAGACAAAGCACACGTTGAAGTGGGTGATTACAAGTTTGAAGCGGAAGTGAATGCTCAAGGAGCAACTCAAGGCGCACTAATGACACTTGGCATCCGCCCTGAAGATATCCACCTAGATGAGCAAGGCGTTGGCGTTATTGTTGAAGGTTTTGAGCGCCTTGGCACTGAATCACTGCTTTACACAACACTGGTGCGTGGCGGTCAAGAAGTCTTAGTGCGCGTTCCAGGTACAGTTCATGTTGAAGTGGGCCAGCGTTTGAACATCCGCATCCCTGCTGAAAAATGCCATCTATTTGATAACAAAGGTAAGGCATACGAGCGTGGCCATACGCTCAATGACCTAATCACGCTGCCGCCTCAAGTGCAGCAAGCAAGTTAATAACGATAAGAATAATAAAAAAGCCCGCGGGTGAGCGGGCTTTCAATTACTGCGTTAGCAACGGTTACAGCCGTTGCTAACGTGGACATTAATGCCTGTTGTAGCAGGTACCAATAATTGCTCCTCACCGGAGCGGCAGTAACATAGTGATAATAAGGTAATAATCATGAAAAAAACAGTAGTGGCTTCCTCTGTATTCTTAGCTTTAGCTTTTTCCAGTGCTCTATTCGCTGAAGAGACGCAACAGGATGATAAAAAGGAAGAAAGATTAGCAGCCACAGTTGAGCAGTTAAAGTCTGAATACTCTAATGCAGAACTACTTACTGCGTTAGATGCCCCTCAGCAAGAGGAAAGTAAATTTCATGGAGTTCTAGGTAGTAATATCGAAGTCGAGCGTATTATTCGAGATGATGGCGTTAATGAAGGTAAAGTGAAATACACTATAGCGCAAGGTAGTTTCCGACACGATGACTTACCTGGTTGGGACTTTGGTTTTTATTCTGGCCGTGAAGAGTTGTTTAATGGCAACCTGAAGCATGCCGACTACAACCGAGGCGTAAACTCAATCCAAGAAATCTATGTTAACCGTAGTTACAACCATGAAAAAGGTAACATTGGTTGGGGTTTAAAGTTAGCCGGTGAGAGTATTGATCAGCGCACGACTCCGGGCGGTAAAGTGTTTGGCTCTTACCAACTGACAGATCGTTTGGGTATGCATGGTTACGCGCTTTACCACGTGGAATACAAGCGTGGCACCGGTGAGTTTCCATACTGGGAAGTTGAGCCGGGCTTTGGCTACAAAATCAATGACAATACGGGCGCGTGGTTGAACTTTCGTTACCAAGAAGGTCAGTGGAATGCAAAAGATGGGTACTCAGAAACTGAGACTGAGTGGATTATCAAACCAGGTATTTGGCATAACTTCGGTAAGCTTTCTGCGTCATTGTGGGGTGAATTTGGTTCATTCGAAAAGAGTGTTGATGCAACAGGCGCTCATGCGTGGACGGAAGATTACTCTAAGCTAGGTGTGTCTGCCAACTACCCACTTTCAAAGAACTGGCGCATGTTTGGTGAGGCAAGCTACAAGAAAATTGACTTCGCTAGCGGCCCGCAACGCGATGAGTTCGATGGTTACATTCCACTGTTTATCTTAGGCGCAAACTACAGCTTCTAATTCAAAATTTGTTTCTCTCCTTCAAGCGGAGGAGGGAGCACCACTCTTTTTAGTATTTCTAGTTTCGGGCTGGCTTTGGCGGCAACAGGTCCTTTTCGGAGCCTAAGTGTAGGCTCCATTTTTTATCGCCTATTCGAACCTAGACATATTTTTAACAACATCGGTATCGGCTTATGAGCGAACAATATCGCCCTTCACTCCATATGACTCCTGAATCTGGCTGGATGAATGACCCCAACGGATTGGTCTACTTCAACGGCCAGTATCACCAGTTTTACCAATATTACCCTCATGATACTGTCTGGGGACCAATGCACTGGGGACACAAAACCAGTACAGATCTGATTCACTGGCAAGAACATAGCCCAGCACTGCTTCCTGATGAGTCAGGAATGTGCTTCTCTGGTAGTGCAATTGTCGATTTGCATAATACCTCTGGGTTATTTGAGGATGGCCAGCCGGGTTTACTCGCTTTCTATACTTCGTTTATTCAGCCTAAGGTAACACTTGCCGATGGCTCGGAGGTTGAAGACCCTATTCAACAGCAGTCTCTAGGTTACAGCCAAGATGGCATGACGTGGAAGAAGTATGCTGACGGCGCGCCAATCATTCCTGCTCGTGGCAACCCTGACTTTCGCGACCCGAAAGTACTCTGGCATGAAGAAAGCCAAGCTTGGGTGATGGTGGTCTCTTGTGGTCAGCATATCGAGTTCTATCGTTCAACCAACCTACTAGACTGGCGTTTAGTAAGTGAGTTTGGTTACCAACATGGCGCGCACAGCAAAGGTCCTTGGGAATGCCCGGATCTGTTTGAGATGCAAATTGAAGGTAACGACGAAACTCGTTGGGTGCTAGTGGTTGGCATAGGTGAAGGCGCACATTGCGGAGGTGCGGGCACGCAGTACTTTATTGGTGATTTTGATGGTAAAACCTTCACCAACCACAATTACCCTGAGACTGTGCTGTGGCTAGATTTTGGTCGAGATTACTACGCGACACAATCGTTCTCTGATGTCCCAAAACAAGATGGTCGTCGCATCGTCAGTACATGGATGAGCAATCATCAATATTCATCAGAACTACCCACAAACGCTTTCCGTAGTTCAATGGCACTACCGCGAGAACTGTTTTTGTTCGAAAGTAAGGCAGGATTGCGAGTAGGCCAGCGTTTTGTAAAAGAGTTAAACACAGCGCTAAGCCTTGATGCGCAAGAGATCTTACCAAATGATGAGCAGGCAGTAAGTATCTACAGCCAACATAAAGCGATGAAGTTCACCGCGGATTGTTCGTTGGATTCAGAGCAAACATTGCACCTGAACGTGTACCAAGATACGCCAGCTTTCTTTGAATTTAAACGCTCGGAAAAGGGCATTGAAGTGCGTTCGGTGCGTCGCGGTCAGTTTGGCAAAGCGCACATTGATAAGCACTTCCCACACGATTACCGAATCGAGTTACCTGTTGATAGCAAATTCCAAGTGGAAGTGTTGATTGATAAAGGCTCGGTCGAGCTTCTGATAAATGGTGGCGAGTTCAGCTTCACTAATCTTGTTTATGCAAAAAATACCGATGCCAACGTAGCACTAAGTGTCGATAGCGGCAGCTTAAATCTAGCCAATGTCCAAGTAGCCAGCCTAATGGGAGAGAAATAATGTTAACCGAACAACAAGCTCACAAGGCTCTACATCAAGTACTTGAATCCGTTGATCTGCCTAAGCTAACTAAGAAAGATGAAAAGGTATTTTTAGAACGCCTTGAGCAATACTTCCCATCACTGACTATAAAGCTACATGCTCTCTATGGTGAACGTTATGACTTCTTCCTTCACTTACAAAAGCTGGTGGTTGTCCTCGCTAAGTCCTTTGCTGGTCGTAAGCGAAAGTGGAAGAACCTAGATGAAAAACGTCTAGTAAACCCTACGTGGTATCGCAGCGAAAAAATGCTTGGTATGGCTGTTTATGTAGACCTGTTTGCGGGCGATCTGAACAAGCTGCAACAAAAGATCCCATACCTAAAATCCCTAGGTATTAACTATCTTCACCTAATGCCATTATACAAAGCACCAGAAGGGGATAGTGATGGTGGATACGCTGTGTCGGACTATCGCAAGGTTGATCCTAAGCTAGGCACAGAGAAAGACTTAGCTCAATTGGCTGAGGCTTTGTCGAGTGAGGGTATTAGTCTAGTACTGGACTTTGTATTCAACCATACGTCATACGAACATCACTGGGCAGAGCAAGCGCGTAAGAGTAACCCAGAGTTTGAAGACTTCTACTACTTTTTTACCGAGCAGCAAGATGTCGACGATTACAACCAAACCTGTCGCGAGATTTTCCCAACGGTACGCCGTGGTAGCTTTACGTATCTTGATGATATCCAAAAGCACGTTTGGACAACATTTAACAGCTTCCAGTGGGATCTGAACTACTCAAACCCAGCAGTATTTAACGCAATTACTGATGAGATGCTATTCCTAGCGAATATTGGTTGTGAGGGTTTGCGCCTTGATGCGCTAGCGTTCATCTGGAAAGAGAAATGGACACAGTGTGAGAGTCTACCAAAAGCGCATGCCCTGATTCAGTGTTTCAATACCTGCCTGCAGATTGCTGCGCCAGCAGTGCTATTTAAATCGGAAGCGATTGTGCACCCTGACGAAGTAGCACAATATATCGACAAGGGTGAATGTCAGCTCTCTTACAACCCGCTAATGATGGCGTTGATGTGGGAAAGTCTAGCAACGCGTAAAACTGAGTTGCTCACGGCATCACTTAAGAAAAGCTTTGAGATCTCTGATGCTTGCTCATGGGTTAACTATATTCGTTGTCACGATGATATCGGTTGGACGTTTGATGATTCGGTTGCCGAACAGTTAGGCATCAATGGTTTCGAACACCGTCGATTCTTGAATCAGTTCTATACTGGTAAATTTGAAGGCTCATTCTCGCAGGGCGTGCCGTTCCAAGAAAACCCAACGACGGGCGATTGCCGTGTGTGTGGTTCATTGGCATCTCTAGCTGGCCTGGAAAAAGCGATTGAAGCCGACGACTCACAAGCAATTGAGTTTGCACTTAAACGTATTCGTTTACTAAATAGTATTAACTTGAGCATTGGTGGTATACCACTTATCTACCAAGGGGATGAGTTAGGAATTTTGAACGACCACTCTTACCTAGAAGACGAGTTCAAACGTGACGACACTCGTTGGGTAAACCGCCCAACAATAACTGCCGAGAGTATTAAGCTTGCTGAGCAAGCTGGCAGTTATCAGCACCGTATTAACCGAGACTTAAAACAAATGGTGGAATTGCGTAAGCAAAATCCAGTGTTTGGTGAAGCGAAAACGGAGATCCTTGAAACTTATCGACCACATTTGTTTGCTTATTACCGTGCTCATGAAAATGGTGAAAAACTGTTGGCTATTTGTAACTTCAGTGAAGTCACCCAACACCTTCCCGCTTCTATTTGTGATGTGTTAGGCGGACGCGATTGTCTTGATGTTTTATCTGACCAACGCTTTAGTGGTCCAACAATTGAAGTACCTGCATACGAGGTGTTGTGGTTAAGCAATATTACTAAGGCTTAGTTTGTTGTGATTTATTACGCTCATTTCGTTTGTAGGCTCTGCTTAGTTATCAACTAGATAGCCAGTTTACGTAATGGTACGGCGAAAACACCTTATAAGAAGCCCCACCAACTCGTGGGGTTTTTTACGTTAATTATCGAGCATAGCGTAAATAAATCTAATAAAAACTCATTTAGAGTAAATATAAATTATTGTAAATTAATGATATTTTCTTTGTCTGTGGCCATTTAATGTACTAAGGTTTTAATGTCGCCTGATATAAGGTCACCTTGAACTTGATTCTTTAGGAGAGCCAAATGAAATATCTCATCGCACTTGCTGTTGCCCTAACTTCTATGTCTGCTGCTGCCGGAGTTCCTAAAAATGCGGAGCCAATTATGGCGTGTTATTTTAATGGAAACCTAATCGGCACCATGACACCGACACAGTGTTTTTCAAAAGGGGGCGCGTTATATCATGTTCAGCGTTCTTCCTCGAGAATATCTTCATAAATTGAGTGTAGTGGAAGACATATCTGAATCCATTTGTACGTCAATTTTAGTTACAGTGTGGACTCTCGGATTAGCCTGTATTCGTCATTACATAATGTGGTGGCGCTGATCTCCTGCCAAGTACCTGCTCCCAGATCTAACAAATTGCGCTGTAACTGTTTGAAAGGTGGTTCACGTTATAATTTTTAGAAAGTGTTGCAAGCATCACCTTTAAAAGTCGTTTTTTATAAGCGGCTTTTTGCTTTCTGGTATTTACCAAAACCTCCTCAAATAATGCCCACTTCTTTGGTTAGAATTGTTTTCTCTCGAGCTGTAGGCTTGGTATTCCCTTATACCTTGAGTAAGATGACCCGAACCCCCTTAGTTTTTATGGAATTATGACTGAGTTATTTGAGCAAAAAAATTTGCAGCCTTTGTACATTCAAGTCGCGGGAGAGTTAAAGCGCGAGATTGATAAAGGCACTTATCCTGCGGGCAGTAAGCTACCGTCTGAAAATCAGCTTGTGGACCTGCTGAAAGTCAGCCGTGTAACGGTGCGTAAAGCATTGCAGCAACTCAATGATGGCGGTTACATCTTCTCAGAGAAAGGAAAGGGCAGCTTTGTTAAATCCAATAAACTGCGTCACGATTTTCTTTCCATGTCTGGTTTGGCTCAAGAAGCGGCGGGCGCAGGGTTAGAGGCAACGAATATTGTTGATGCCTTTGAGGTGTTGCCTGCGGATGAGCTTGTCGCTCAGAAACTCAATATTTCGCTTGGTGAGCCCGTTAACTTTGCTCGTCGTTTACGATTGGTGAACGAACAAGTCGTCTCATTTGAAGAGTTTTATATCCCTCGAGTGCTGTTGCCTAACCTCACAGAAGTAGATCTTAAGGGATCTAAGTTCGAATATTTGAGCCGTCACGGTATTGAGATGATCAAGACGCAACAAAAACTGTTGCCGGCTCTGCCCGACGCCACCGTTCAGCAGTTATTGGATGTTGGGGAGCTTGATCCTATCTTGATCAACCAATCACAAAACTACTATGAAGAGCAGAAGATATACGAATATTCAACGGTTTACTATAAATCTAGCTTGTATGAGTTTGAGATAACCGCACGAGTTTAGAGAATGTCGAATAGCCCACCTTTGTGGGCTATTTTTTTATCTATAGGTTTTGAATGTAAGCAATCTTATGCATTTCCAATAAATAACAAGTGTGACGAATAACAAAAAAACGACAGTGAAAAACACAACCTGTATTTCTTTGCACTCTTTGGAGACGAAAATTATGGCGCGAGATGCGAAAGTTGTAGCGAATAGAGTTATGGCCTTGCTGGGAGGTGAGGGCAATATCGCACAACTGAATCACTGTGCAACACGACTGCGTGTTGTGGCCAAGGACGATGAACAAGTCGATGCTGAAGGACTCAGCGCAACAGAAGGTGTACACGGGTACTTCTTCCAAAATGGTCAGCACCAAGTGATCTTGGGTACCGGATTTGTGGGTAAGGTTTTTGCCATTATGAAAGGCAATGAAGCCATTGAAGAAGCCCCACAAACTGAAGAGAAAAAAGACAAAGTCAGCACGTTCCAAACAGTAACACGTACTTTCTCTGACATCTTTGTTGCCATCATCCCAGCGTTGGTTGCAACTGGCTTACTTATGGGCTTGCGTGGGCTGTTGGTTAACGGCTTCGGTATTGAACTGTCGCCACAGTTAAATACGTTGTCTCAAGTTTTAACCGATACTGCCTTCATCTTTATTCCAGTATTGGTGACATGGTCTGCCATGCGCGTGTTTGGTGGTAACCCAGTGCTCGGTATTGTATTGGGCTTGATGCTGGTGGCACCGCAACTCGCCAATAAATGGGATGTCGCCTTTGGTAACGCCGAAGCGATGATGATTCCATTCATGGGTTTCGAAATTGCGGTGACTGGTTTACAAAGCTCGATTCTTCCTGCGGTGTTTATGGGGTGGTTTGCTGCCTTAGTTGAGCGCACATCACGCAAACACATCCCTGAAGTTCTGGATTTGATTCTGACACCATTTATTACGTTGTTGGTCTCTTTGATTGCTGGCTTGGTGTTCGTTGGTCCAATCCTACTCGGCATTGAAAAACTCATTACCGAAGCCGTTCTCTACTTCTTACAAATCCCATACGGCATTGGTGGCTTGATTTACGGAGGCGCAATTCAATTCATGGCGGTAACAGGTATGCACCACACCATCGTGCCTATCACTATCGCAATGGTGACAGATACAGGCTTTGACTACATCAACCCATTGGGTACTGCTGCAATTGCAGGCCAGTTTGGTGCGGCAATGGCGGTTATGTCGATGCAGACAGACAAAGTAAAGCGTACTGGTATGTTTGGTGCAGCGTTGCCAGCTCTGTTTGGTATCACTGAACCAGCGATGTTTGCGATTACTCTGCCTCGCGTAAAACCTTTCTTGTATGGCTGTATTGGCGGTGCATTAGGTGGCTGTTTGGGCGCGATTGCGGGTATTGGCTCTGCGGGTACGGGCGCAACTATGTTACCGGGTGTTCTGCTTTATCTTGGCGGCGGTCTAGGAATGTATGTGCTTGTTATGTTGGTGGGTGCGGCTTCGGCTTTCGCATTAACAAAGCTGCTTTACAAAGAGCCTAAATAATTTTTCACCACCTATTTGAGTGAATATCTTTTTCTTGGAGTTGTTATGGATTTTTCTAATCGTCAAAACCGCTTTGTCCGAATTCACGAGGTGAGCGAGGAGTATTTGGCGGATATTGAACACAAAACACAAACAGACCCGTTTTACCCGAGCTACCATATTGCACCAAAGCACGGCCTGTTGAATGACCCGAATGGTTTGAGTTACTTCAATGGCGAGCACCATATTTTTTACCAGTGGTTCCCGCTTGGTCCAGTGCACGGTTTGAAGCACTGGTACCACGTATCGACCAAAGATTTCGTGAACTTTACTGACCGCGGTATCGCGTTGTACCCAGACCAAGATTACGACCATCATGGTTGTTATACCGGTGTTGGTGTACCACACGATGACCAGTTGTACATTTTCTACACGGCGAACTTGAAAAAGGAGAATGATCAACGTCATCCGACTCAAGTTCTCGCGATTATGGACAAGCAAGGTAACGTGGAAAAGAAAGGCGTAGTCGTGGATTTCGATCCAAATGCCTACACTGCAGAGATTCGTGACCCAGTGCTGGTTTGTCGTGACAACGATTATCACATGTTGATTGGCGCTCAAGATCACAACGAAAAGGGCACGCTGGCTTATTATCACGGCAACGATATTGATGATTACCACCATATGGGTGACATCGATGTGGGTCTCGAAGACTTTGGCTATATGTGGGAGTGTCCTAATTACTATGAAACCGATGAAAACGGGGTTTATATCTTCTCACCTCAAGGCGTGAGCTCAGATAATAAGTATGATCTTAAGAACGTCTTCTCAGTGGTTTACATGGTCGGTGAACGTATTGATTTTGAATCAAAAGTCTTCAACAACCAAGGCTACCATGAGCTTGACAAAGGCTTCGATTTCTACGCGCCACAAACTTATCTGGATGACCAACAACGTCGCATCCTTATTGGCTGGCTGGGCAACTCAAAAAGTGACTACCCAACCGATAAGAATGGCTGGGCACACATGTTGACTCTGCCACGTGAGTTGACGATTGATGGTAGCTACCTAATTCAGACACCACTGAAAGAGCTTGAAGCGCTGCGTCAAAACTTAGTGGATGTTGAAGGCTCTACACCGGTGGAATTAACGTCACGTTCGTTTGAGTTAGAACTGAATGTGGATGAGTCTTTCACTCTGACTCTGGCTAACCAGAAAGGTGAGCAGATGGTGTTCCAAGGTGATCGCGATGAGCTGATTCTGGACCGCTCTCACGTTTCACATCTGCACGCGGAAGCATACGGCACGGTTCGTTATGCACAGCGCCTAGAGCAAGCACAAACTATTCGCATCTTTGTCGATAACTCAGCGATGGAAATTTTTGCTGACAACGGCAAGACAGTGTTCACCTCTCGCATCTTCATCGATGAGCTGTCTCTGGTCGCGCTCAATAATGCGACTGGCGCACTGCATTACATGTCTGCGATACAGGCTGCTCGCTAGCCACCAATAAATTATTCCAAAACAAAAAATAAGGCCCTCGTCGGGGAGGGCCTCTTATTGCCAAAATATAGGGTTTAGCATGAAAAATACACTAAAAATGTCGCTCGCTGCGGCTTCAGTAATGGCTGCAATGACAGCGAACGCTGGAATCAGCATTGTTGATACGGAAGAAGGTAACTTCTCTGTTGGCGGTAACGTGGAGTTGAACTTCAACTACCAAGACCGTGAATCACACGATAATAATGACAGCGAATTTAACCAAGACGGCCGCGTTCTAATTGAATTTGTTGGCGAAAAGTACACGAGCAACGGTCACTATGTGGGGGTTAAAGCACAACCTTTGTTTGAGAGCACAGGCAATATTGCACTGGATGATGCGTACTTTGAGTTTGGAGAAAAAAACGGCTGGGCAATTAAAGCAGGTCGTTTTGAAGCTTACGATATGTTCCCTGTTGGTCTTGATGTATTCCTAGAGTACTCAGGTGATACAGCTAACGACCTGTATTCAGACGGATCAGCCTATACGTACCAAGCAAAAGAAGTGCGTGGTCGCGGTTCAGACGGTCAAATCATGTATAGCCAAACCTTTGGTAACTTATATGTTGAAGTAGGTGCGATGCTAGGTGACCGCTCTAATTTGTTCGATGGCGGTCTTAACGGCAAATACCACGGTAAAGAGATCGAATCGAGCAAAGATTCATTTTTCGTTCGTCCAGTTGTCGCTTATCAAATGGGTGATTTTACGGTAGCCGCTTCGGTGGAAACCAACTTAGTTTCAGACGCGATTGTAGCTGATGGTGTAGATATCTCAGATCGTACAGGTTATGCACTAACCGGTAACTGGAGCAGCGGCGATTGGAGTGTCAATGCGAACGTTGCTTACCTAGATGCTGTAGACGAAAATAACCTAACAGCCGGTGTTAATGCACTTTGGAACAACTTTGGCTTAGGTTATATTCACGCTACAAATGAGTATGAAAACAAAAAGTTTTCTTCTTGGGCTGAAGGAAACGTAAATGTGTCAACATGGTATGCATCTTACGCATTCCGTGATGTACTTGAAGTACAAGACTTTTCAATTCTTCTAGGTACATACTACACGATGGTTGATAACAAACTAGACCAACAATCGGATGCATCCGCCTTTGCTGAAGAAGACGATTTCGGTGCTCGTGTACGTCTGTTCTACGAATTCTAATTTAAACGTCGTTACTAGAGGCAAAGTGATATGAACAAGGTTTGGGTAACTGGGGATGCTGTTGTGGATTTGATTCCAGATGGCGAGGCTCGTTATTTAAAATGCCCTGGTGGCGCACCAGCAAACGTTGCTGTGGCCATCTCTCGATTGGGTGGTGATACAGCTTTCTTTGGTCGAGTTGGGCAAGATCCGCTAGGGCGCTTTATGAAGCAAACCCTAACGGATGAGAAGGTGAATACCGATGACATGCTTCTGGATGAAGCTCAGCGAACATCTACAGTGATTGTCGACTTAGATGATGATGGTGAACGCAGCTTTACCTTTATGGTTAAGCCAAGCGCCGACCAATTTTTCAGCGTCGAAGACATCCCAACATTTGCATCTGGGCAATGGATGCACAGCTGTTCTATCGCTTTGGCTAACGAGCCATCACGCAGCGCAACGCTTGAAGCGATGAAGCGAATGAAATCAGCAGGCGGCTTCATCAGCTTTGACCCTAATCTAAGAGATGAGGTATGGTCAGACCCATCTCAGATCCAAGAAGTGGTGATGAATGCGGTCAATCTGGCAGACGTAGTGAAGTTTTCTGAAGAAGAACTGACGTTCCTGACAGACACTGATACCCTCGATACGGCTTTAGATGCATTAAATGCGGCGCCTAACAAGCTGATCATCGTGACGCTAGGCGCTCGTGGTGCGTTGGCGGTTTACAATGGTGAACGTCGAGTGATTGAGGGCACTAAAGTTGAACAAGTTATTGATACAACAGGTGCTGGTGATGCATTCGTTGGAGGCTTGCTAGCCAAGCTGTCTCAGAATACGGACTGGTGTTCTTGGAGTCAGGTTGAAGCTGCGGTGCACTGGGGTAACGGCTGTGGCGCACTTGCGACGACGCAAAAAGGTGCTATGACGGCACTGCCAAGTTTGGCTCAACTTACGAAGTTAGTTAGAGAGTTGTGATTATTGTCTTTTCACTTTCTGAAAAAAGTCGCTCAACAAGAGCGACTTTTTGTTATCTAAAGAGTGGGCAATATGCCGCAACATAACTGAAGGTGCTTGTTCTTTACTTGCTCATTATTAATGACTTTCCATACCTGTAGTTATTCATAAATTGCTAATGTTCGATTTTCTGAGGCTGATGTTTGTCCAGAAACGACTTAGACAGTTTTTCCTATAGTTAAATTTGGTTAGAAATATGCCTAGCATTTTAAACAAGAAAAACTACTGTATAAGTCCACCTTTCGTCCACCCAAGCAAAGCTGAGATAAAGTGGGGAAGGGGAAAGTTGATTATTTTCAGTGTATTGAGCGAGATTTACGACGTTTTTGAGGGCTCAAAAACGGTGAAACCCCGATGTTGGTAGCATCGGGGTTTCGAATTTCTAGATTTCTCGACTGGTAAGATCGATTATCTTTTCTATGCAGAAGGCTGGATTAATCCAATCTTATTCCTTGGTAGGGAATTAGATGCGGATGAAGTCCATGTGCTCAACTTTTGGCTTGAACGCGTGACGTTGAACGTCTTGTGGCTTAACCTTAACTTCTGCGCCGTCAATCAGTAGAGTGATTGCTTCGTAGAATTCAGGCTTGTCCATTTGGTTGATCACGTCAGCGTGAACAAGTTCGATAGCTACAGCTTCAGCTTCGCCACCGTAGATTACAGCTGGGAATTTACCAGCGTGACGTAGGCGGCGGCTCGCACCTTTACCTAGTTCAGTACGTACTACTGCTTCAAATTTCATAGTTTTACTCTCAAATTAGTAAAAATTAACTTCACACCTCAATGCGACCTTGAGTGTGTGGTAATGCTTAAACATAAAAGTTCATGCTTAAGCGAGCGCGGATACTAACATCACATTCCAATATGAGCAAGTCAGAAGCCCATCTCAAAGTGAATTTCCTTCGATAAGTGGTTCGTTTGGAGATAAAACGTTCGCTAACGCTTGTTTAGCGCATTTTACTCCCTTTTACATCGCAATCCTTATCTATTTATATCACTGCTAAATCATCAAGTTAATGAACGGAAAATGAATGTTTGCCTAAGACTTGGTTAAGTCTTAGTTCGTTAATCTTAGTGTTAATTAAACAGCAGAATGAATAGGTGAAAATATGAAACCGGTAAGCATTGTCGTAATTACGCTAAACGAAGAGAAACGCATTAGCCGCTTAATGGAAGAGTTGAGCGTGCAAACCCACCAAGAGTTTGAAGTGATTGTTGTCGACTCGAACAGTGAAGATAACACCAGAGAAGTGGCGCAAGCTTATGAAAACGCGTTGCCAAAATTAACGGTGCATCACATGGAAAACCGTGGTGTGAGCCTTGGCCGAAACACGGGTGCTTCATTGGCGCAATACAACCGAATCCTTTTCTTAGATGCTGACGTGAGCTTGCCTCGAAACTTCCTTGCGAAAGCGCTTTATGAACTAGAAGAGAAGAAGCTTGAAGTGGCGGGTGTGTACATGAGCTCGAAAGGTTTGCCGCTTGTACACAAGTTTGGTTACGGGCTATTTAACGCAGGCTTGTTTACTACTCAGTTCTTTTTCCCGACGGCGATTGGCGCATGTATTTTCTCGACTAAACGGGCGCATGATGAGATCGGCGGTTTTGATGAAGAGATCGTCCTGTGTGAAGATTGTGACTACGTAAAACGTGCGAGCAAAACATGGCGATTTAGATTCCTAAATATGACTTTTGGTTTTGACCCACGTCGCTTAGACCAAGATGGCGTTGTGAAGACAGGCTCTACTTATCTTAAAGCCAATGTAAGACGCTTCTTTAAAGGAGAAATGCGTAATAACGAGATGAACTACAAGTTTGGTCACTACAAAGAACAGTAAGCGTTGAGGTTGTTATGTTTGATGGACTAGGGTTGTTTCTGGGAGCATTGGGTGATGCTCTCATTGGCCCAAACCTATTTGTACCGGGAGAGCCGTTCTTTATCGCAGCGGGCTTTCAACTGTATTCAGGTGCATGGATGGCGTTGGTTTTGGTGATGCTAGGTGGTTTGCTTGGTGATCAACTCAGTTATTTCATTGGTTATAAATACGGTGTTAAGGTGCAACGAAGGCTCATTAAGTTTCGCCCTAAAACCAAAAGATTAATTGCGCGCTGCCGCTATCTGGTTGCTCGAAAAGGCACATACATCATTCTTTTTGCTCGTTTATTAGGGCCTATCGCTTGGGTTGTGCCATTTATAGCTGGCTCGCATCGTGTACCGTGGCGTAATTTTAGTGTGTTGGCGTTTATCGGATTGGCCCTTGGTGGAGGGCAGTTCATTGCTTGGGGCATGTTACTGGCGCACGGCGTTGAAAACTTCCCGTGGCTTAATAGCCTTAAGATATTTATCTCGGAGCATAATAGCTTGATCGTTGGTGTGTTCGCGGTATTAGTCTTCACCATTATCGGTTACCGAATGAAGTGGCGATGCTTAGTACTTAAGTCTAGTGCGCTGTTGTTGGCGTGGGTATTGTTTGCGAACTACGCTCACTTTTTCTGGAAAGCGGATGATTTTCAGAATCAACAAGAGACGGCTCAAATAAACAAAGTAGACTGGAACTCGGTTACCTATAAAGCGTTCCCCGGTAAATCTTCGTTCTACTCGGCGCAAGCGATCAACGTCATTTATGTTGGAGTAACCCCAAGAGACTTAATGAAACAATTAGGCTGGATAGAGAATCAAACCTTCTCTCGAAATGAAATTGAATGGGCTGGTTATCTCGCATTGCTTAGAGAAAAAACGCCGCCAGTGTCTGATTTATATTGGCGAGACAAGCCGCAAGATATGGCTTTTCAATTGCCGGGTAACCTGATGAAGCGCAGCCATATTCGCTGGTGGCGCGCAGGTGTTGATATTAAAACTAACCAACCTCAGTGGTTAGGTGCAATTAGCTATGATGATGGCCTTAAGGTCACCCCTTACTCTGGCATTGTGACCGTCCTTCATAACATTGACCCTAATGTTGATGAAGAGCGAGATCGGCTCGCTAATCAGATACGGACGTTACTACCAGACATCGAGTTAGATAAGTACCCATTGGCAACGGTGGAAGTGATCAATGAAGATCATGACTATTACACTGATGGTCGGGTATTAATGATTGGAGCAACGACCCTGAGTGATAATTCACAAACTTTAGATGTCGCGGTGAACGATATCCAGAGTGATATATAAGGTCGAATCAACGAAACCTTTCTTCGTAGTGCTCTGGTTTTTCTTAGATATCAACAAACTCAAGCCTTGTTTGAACTCTCAATCAAACAAGGCTTTGCACTATCTGCTTGCCATGTTTATCCAAACATCACCTTCTCTCACGTAATGCCTCGGCTATAACTTGTTCTACTTTGACTATGCTCATTAAGGGCGAGTAAGCGGCGAAAGCTAAGGACAACGTTATGCAAATGAATCCGATTGGTTGGTTTGAAATTTATGTTGATGATATGTCGAGAGCAAAAGCTTTCTACGAGTCAGTATTTAAAGTGACGCTGGAAAAGTTGAACAATGAAACGGGAATCGATGTTGAGATGTGGGTATTCCCTTGCGAAATGGAGAGTTACGGTGCCACAGGTGCTTTATGTAAGATGTCCGATGTAAAAGCGGGAGGCAACAGCACCATGGTTTACTTCTCTTGTGAAGACTGTGCGACAGAAGCAAGTTTGGCTGAGGCCAATGGCGGCAGGTTACAAGTGCCAAAAATGGACATTGGTGAGCATGGTTTTATTAGTGTAGTTAGCGATACAGAAGGCAATATGATTGGGCTACATTCGATGGGCTAATTATGTTGAAGTGAGCAGTGTTTCGTTGAACCGAGATAAAACTAAGCCCTAACATTACGCTAGGGCTTATTGGTTTCACTTTTACTTAGCTTGTTCAGCCTTTACTTACTTTAAGCACCAGAGAAGCTTTTAAGCCGCCCATTGAGCTCTTGCTGAGCGTTAGGCTGCCTCGGTAACTGTGTGCCATTTCATTTACGATATTAAGCCCTAAGCCTGTTCCTGGTGTGGTTTCATCAAGTCGGACGCCACGTTTGGTCACTTGCTCAAGCTTCTCTTCAGGAATGCCTTGGCCATCATCTTCAATCACCAACTCTATGTTGCCATCGTCGAGTTCATTTGCATGGACGCGAATAATGCTGCCCGCCCACTTGTAACTGTTCTCGAGTAGGTTGCCGACCATTTCATCAAGGTCGGTTTTTTCTACTGCCACTTCAATCTCAGAGTCTAGCTCGTTAATCATGGTGACTTCATTGGCAGCGTAGACTTTATCAAACGCCATTGAGATAGCTTCGACACGCTCACAAGGTGAAGACTTCACCGAAAGAATGTTCATTGCACCTGCCATACGAGCGCGGCCAAGGTGATAATCAATTTGGCTTTGAATCTGATGAATGGGCTGTTGCAGCAGTGCCTTGTCATCCTCTGGAAGTCGCTCTATCTCATTTTTTAGAACTGAAAGCGGTGTTTTCAACGCATGAGATAAGTTACCCGCGTGGTTACGAGCTCGTTCTAATAACTCTTGATAGTGAAAGAGCAGGGCATTGAGGTCAGAGACTAATGGAGAAACCTCTTTCGGGTAGTTATCGCTTAACCCTTGTTGCTCGCCGTTTCTTAGCATTACCAGTTCGCGTTGCATCTTGCTGAGCGGTAATAACGACCAACTGACTTGAATACCGATCAACATCAGCACGCCAACAAACAGCAACATTAGGATCAACCAGACTTGACCAGTAAGCTCTGTCAGTGTGGATTCTAATGGATCTTCATCAATACCAATGGTGATCGTGACAGGGTCGCTCAGTTCAGGCAGGTAGATATCTTGCTCGATGTAAATCAGCTTTTCTTTCTCTGGCCCTTTGACTGATGTGTGAATCGGTGAACGCTTGATGGTGAGGTCTTTATCCCATAGCGAGCGAGATCGAATGATCTGCTCTTGGGTAGCGGCGCGCCAATAAATACCACTGTAGGGCTGGTTGAACCTAGGATCAGACAGACGCTCTGCCATGATCAGGTTACCACTGTCATTGGTTTCGATATTGGCGGTTAACTCATCCATGGTTAAGCCAAGCTGCTGCTTCATGTCATCGACGAGGTAGTCGTTAACCAGTTTCGGAATCCCGACACCAGCCGCTAATATCATCGCACCTAGCCAAAAAGCCGCAGCAAGGAGCAAGCGGCTTTTTAAACTGATGTTTTTAAGTGTTCGTTTCTTTAGATTCATGCATTTCCAACCTGCCTTTGCTCATCGTAACTTATCGTATTGCGATGATCAGAACAGGCTGTCCACTTAATTAATGGTTGCTCTTGGCGTGATTGACGACTGAGCTATTCAGCATTCAGTTGGTAGCCAAGGCCACGAACGGTTTTGATGATCTTTGGTGCGATTTTCTTACGAATACGACCGATGAACACTTCAACCGTGTTTGAGTCTCGGTCGAAGTCTTGCTTGTAGATATGCTCAACCAACTCAGTGCGCGAGATAACCTTGTTTTGGTTATGCATGAAGTACGCGACAACTTTATATTCCAGCGCCGTGAGGCTAACTGCTTGACCTTGCCACAACACTTTAGAACTGCGTGTGTCTAGGCTTAGATCACCGATTTGAAGTATCGGAGCAGCACTGCCTGATGCTCGGCGCAGTTGAGCTCGGATACGGGCAATCAGCTCGACCATCTCAAATGGCTTAGTTAGGTAGTCATCAGCACCGGCGTTCAAGCCCTCAACACGTTGAGTTAGCGTGTCACGAGCACTTAAGATAATCACTGGCGTGTTGATGTTTTCGTCTCGAATGCCTTTTAATACCGTTAGGCCGTCAAGCTTAGGTAGACCTAAATCGAGAACAATAGCATCCCACTCTTCTGATGTTGCACGGTAGAGTGCGTCGATACCGTCTTGAGAAAGTTCTGGAACCCAGTCGGCTCCCTCAAGGGTTTCTAGAATTTGTTGGCCCAAGCGAGGTTCGTCTTCAACGACTAAAATTTTCATAATTGTTCTTCTTAATTCTTGTAATGACTGTTCGTTGTGCTTAATTGCTCGTCGTGATTAATGTAAAGTTGCGGCTCTGAATTATTCGCCGTGTTTAATTGCGTCTTTAAAGTTTCGGCCTTTAATCATGAGCATCTCTAACGTCTCGGCGTTGTATTCGACTTTGATGATGTTGTTTTGGTAATTGATTTTTAGTTCATACACCCAAATGTCGTCATCTTCTTCTAGCTCTACTTTAATGATTCTGCCATGAAGATCGTTTTCAACGGCCGCATACATTTCTGAGAAAGGGCGAATATAGCCTTCGCGTACAGCTTCGTAGACTTCGTCTTGATCTTCTTCAAATTCGATACGGGTTCCCGCTTTATGGACATCTTGTACAAGATCATGACCGTTATGATCTGAGTCAGCCCACGCACTAGCGGCGACACATAAGCCTAAGCTTAAAGAAAACATAGAAATCATAACTTTACTAAACATAGCGAATCCTAGAGAAGGTTGATAGCGTTCAGTATAAAAAAGTAATTCTGAACAGAAAGTGAACCTGATTAATAATGAGAATTTGATACCGAAAAACTTAACGCTTAAATGGCGCAGGCTTTAATACATAAGATTAATTGCCGAGTGTTAAGAACGTAAGACTTACTTTTATTCTTAACCTTAACGCTGCTGTAGTTCGTCTTCGAATATCTTGTCTCTCATTTTCCAAAAGCGTCCGACTTTACGGGCAATCACGAATTGAGGTGGGCGGAATCTATGTTGGTGAGCAACCACTTTCGTCGGTGAGGCTTCTTCGAAAGGGCGATGTCTGTCTGCAAGGTGAGGGCGAACAAACTGGTCTTTGAAGTTCTGCTTCTGCTTTTTGCTGGTTAATGACCAAAACTCATGCACTTGCGCTTGGTTTTCTCCGCGATAGGTGACCTTAAGTTGTGATTTACCTTTCTCGTCTTTAAGCACGTTGAGGTCCATTTCCAAGCATTCAAATACCAAGGCATCTTTTAGGTTCAGTGCTTCTTTTAGCTTTTTATCTGGGTCGACCAAGGTGGCATCACACTCATGACAAATGCGCGCGGCAATGTCGTTGTCAGCGCCGCATTCACCGCAGTATTTGGCTCGGAAGCGATAATTACAGTGTTCGCGTTCGCCCGTGTCTTCATCGGTAAAGTAGCCTTGGCATTTACGGCCAAAATGCTCGAGCAAGAAGCCATTGCTGTCTAGCTTGCCCCAGAAGTTATTGTTGAAGCCGCATGCTGGGCAGGGGATGGTGATGATTTCACTGTCTGAGTCGGGTTTAGGATCGCCCACTTCAGGTTGGTAAAGATCGTAACTGTTGCCAGCATAGTCGAGCACCAAACACTCTTTTTTACCCGGAGATAGGCGTAAGCCTCGGCCAACGATTTGTTGATACAAACTGATGGACTCTGTCGGGCGCAAAATCGCGATTAAATCGACATGAGGGGCATCAAAACCTGTGGTTAATACCGATACGTTAACCAAGAACTTGATTTTACGTTCTTTGAAGTCACTGATGATTTGGTCACGTTCGAGAGTTGGTGTGTCGCCGATTACGATTGACGATTCACCTTCGGGCAGTAAGCCAAGGATCTCTTGTGCGTGTCTAACAGTGGCAGCAAATACCATGATCCCTAACTTGTCTTTGGCCAGTTCAATGATCTGGTCGACAATTTGTGGGGTTGCACGTTTAGATTGCTCGATCACCATATCGAGTTCGGCTTCTTTGTAGCGGCCTGTACTTGCAGGTTTTAGCTGTGAGAAGTCATAGCTCAATACTGGCGCATCGATCATGCGTGCTGGTGTTAGAAAGCCTTCGTCCAACAAGTAGCGAATCGGCAACTCGAAAATACAATCTCTGAAAAACCTAGGCTCTTCAGATCGTACTTGTCCACGCGTGTGATACTGATAAAGCCAACCCATACCAAGACGATAGGGGGTCGCGGTCAGTCCAAGCACCTTGATGCCCGAATTATTCTCGCGCAAGTGGGTGATCACTTTTTGGTAGCTACTGGTCTTTTCATCTGGCACACGGTGGCATTCGTCGATAACCAACAGTGAAAATTGGTTAGAGAATGAATCGAGGTTGCGAACCACAGATTGAACCGAAGCAAACACCACTTGTTGGTCTGTCTCTTTTCGCCCTAAACCCGCAGAGAAAATTGAGCCTTTTAGCCCATAACCTTCATACTTTTCATGGTTTTGCTCGACCAACTCTTTAACGTGAGCGAGTACCAGAACTCGACCTTTCGCAAGCCTTGCTAGCTCTGCAATCACAAGGCTTTTTCCTGCACCTGTCGGAAGCACGAGCACTGCCGGAGTTTGGTGTTTTCTGAAGTAATGAATCACTGATTTTACAGAATCAGCTTGGTACGGGCGGAGTGTATACATATCGCGTCTTGTAAGAAGGAAAACAAATAGTGTGAAATAGCTCAACTAATTGAGCAAAGGTGACTATAATACCCGACTTAGATTAGTTGAGGTATTCATGCGTTTAGATAAATTTCTGTGCGATGCATTAGGCGTCACTCGAAGAGAAGCAACACACTTATTAAAATCCAAGGCAGTGACAGTAAATGATGTCATTCAAAAAAGCGGTTCACTCAAGGTAACTGAAGAGTGCGTTGTCGAATGGCAAGGCAATGAACTGAATGTTCACGGCCCACGTTACATCATGCTTTATAAGCCAGAAGGCTTTGTTTGTTCGCATGAAGATGGCGCAAATCGTATCGCGTTTGAATTACTTGATGAAATCAAAATGGACAAGCTGCACTTTGCTGGTCGTCTAGATATTGATACAACAGGTCTTGTGTTGATTACAGACGATGGTAAGTGGTCTCACCGTATCACTTCGCCAAAGCACAAGTGCGAGAAGACGTACCGTGTGTGGTTGGTTGAACCTGTTGAAGACGATTACGTTGAAAAATTCAAAGAGGGCATCCAGCTTAAGAGCGAAGATGGCCTAACACTTCCTGCACACCTAGAAGTTCGTGCAGAGCGTGAAGTGCTGCTAACGATTCACGAAGGCAAATACCACCAAGTTAAACGTATGTTTGCTGCTCTTGGTAACAAGGTAGAAGCACTACACCGTGAACGTATTGGCGAAATTGAGATGGACGAATCTTTAGAGTTAGGTGAATACCGTTACCTAACGCAAGAAGAAGTCGATTCAATCTGGAAGTAGTCCTTAGCTAGAAGTTGCTCTTAACAAGAAATTGTTCTTAACAAGAGACCACTTTTGCTGGAAATAGCCCTTTCGTTGTAAAGCCGACCATGGATAGCGTCGGCTGATGATGTTGACTGGTACTAGGAAAGTCTCAGCCAATCTTTGACTCGCGTACTCACGCTAGTCCCTAGCTCTATCAGTTGAACATTCGGAGAACCATGCAAACATCGACCTCACAGAGCCAAAGCTCCCAACTAGAAACACCTCAATTAGGCTTAGTGCTGTTTTTGATTCTAGGTGCGATTGGTGCACTTACTCCGCTAGCCATTGATATGTATCTGCCAGCGATGCCGACCATTGCTAAAGATCTTGGTGTGACGGCGGGTGAGGTACAAATCACGCTAACAGCCTATACCGCAGGTTTCGCGCTGGGGCAGTTGCTGCATGGCCCGTTGGCGGATAGCTATGGTCGCAAGCCTGTACTGCTTATTGGTGTGTTCTTGTTTGCTATCGCTTCTATGGTGAGTGCGACAACTCATGGCATTGAAGCGCTGACTTACATCCGTACCGCTCAAGGTTTTGCTGGTGCTGCGGCGGCCGTTATCATCCAAGCGGTGGTAAGAGATATGTTCGATCGTGAAGATTTCGCAAGAACCATGTCTTTCGTTACTTTGGTGATGACAGTTGCGCCATTGGTTGCTCCGATGATTGGCGGTTACTTAGCGTTGTGGTTCGGTTGGCGTTCAATTTTCTGGGTTCTGGCTATTTTTGCGGTGATCGTGATTCTGGCGGTATCGATGAAGATCCCAGAAACGCTTCCTGCAGAAAACCGACAACCATTGCGCTTTAAAACAACGATTCGTAACTATGCTCGACTGTGTAAGAACCCAACGGCGATGGGCCTGATTTTCTCTGGTGCATTCTCATTTTCAGGGATGTTTGCGTTCTTAACGGCAGGTTCATTCGTTTACATCGATATCTATGGCGTTCGCCCTGATCTGTTTGGCTACCTGTTCGGCTTGAATATTGTTGCTATGATCTTGATGACGAGCATCAACGGTCGAATCGTTAAGAAAGTGGGCTCTCACGCTATGCTCAGAGTCGGTTTAACCATTCAACTGTTTGCGGGCTTAGGTCTGTTAGTCGGTTGGATGTTAGATATCGGTTTGTGGGGTATTGTGCCATTCGTGATGCTGTTTATCGGCACACTGTCTACCATTGGTAGTAACTCAATGGCACTGCTTTTAAGCGGATACCCGAATATGGCCGGCACAGCTTCTTCGCTTGCAGGCACATTAAGATTTGGTACTGGTTCTGTAGTGGGGGCAATTGTTGCTATGCTACCAAGTGACACTGCAGGGCCAATGGCTATGATGATGGCAGCATGTGCAATACTGTCAGCATTACTATATTGGACATTAGGAAAGAAGGCATAATGTCAAAATACTATATTGAAATTCAGAAGTTAGTGAACGATGCGCTGGGCGAGCTGTATGCTCTGCATAAGTCTGGTAAAGCGATCGACGCACCTATCGCGAACAACCTTTATCTTGTTCGTTGGGTAACAAAAGCGATTAAATCTCAAGCTTATGATCGCGTGATTGTGCCTGACTTAGTTCGCTGGCAGAAACAGGGTCGCTCAAAAGGCAACAACTCTGATTTAACTTTTACCTTTAAACGTATTTCTGCGTTTTACGGACGTTTTTTCCCTGAAGGCGAAGAGCCTAAAACGCTAAAAGACAGTGATGTTGAAGCGTTTATGGACAAAATGTACGAGATGGGTTGGAGCGTATCGAGTGAAGATGAGCTAACGACTGGCGGTAAGATTCAATTCTTCACCGATGGCGAGCACTCTTTTGCTTTGTGTGGCAAACAGTGTGACGACTCTTTCGACGGTGAGTTGATGGTAAAGCCGATGAACTGGTTTGTTCGTGGTAACCACGCCGAGTTCATCCAGGCGGCGATGGAAGCGGGTTTCATGCTTCACAAAGTCACGGACTATAAGTCTGCGGTGAAGTATCACGGTGAATACATCGTTTACCCTGCTAACCAAGGCAACCAACTGGCTGAGATCCCGATTAGCGTTATCGGCTAACGGATAGATACGAGATGCGAGATGAGTGATACGAAGAGCCACTTACTCGCATCTTTTTTATCTTTTCTCACTAGTCACGGGTATCCCGCAACTGCGTTTAGTCTTTTCGCATCCCGCCACTCGAATCCCGAATCTGCTTTTAGTCTTTTGGCATCCCGCCACTCGAATCACGAATCTGCTTTTAGTCTTTTGGCATCCCGCTACTCGAATCCCGTATCTGCTTTTAATCTTTTCGCATCTCGACACTCGAATCTCGCATCTGCTCTTGTGCCTGCTTCTCAATCGCCTTCACCATGCCTTTGAAAATAAACAGGTGAGCTGGCATCATCGCAAACCAATACAGCAATCCTAGAAAGCCTTTTGGATGCCACCAAGCCGAGATGTTTAGCTCGCGAGCATCACCGTGGTCAGAGACGGTAATCTCGAGTCGCCCTAAACCGGGGCCTTTCATACCGAAAAGCAGGGATAGAAACTGATTCTCTTCACAGCGAATAACCTTCCAAGAGTCAATCTTGTCACCGACTTTGAGGTTGGGTCCTTCTGGCATTTGTCGAACCGGTACGCCGCCACCGAAAATAACATCCAACCATTCGCGTGTGCGCCATAAAGCGTTAGCGAAGAAGTAACCTTGCTTCGGGCTTCCGATTTGTTGAGCCACGTGCCAGAGCGATTCCAGTGAAGCGCTTGAAGTGATACTTGCGCCTGTTTTCTTTGGATAATAACCGTATCCAGCTTGCCAGCGTTTGAAGGCGGTTTTATCAAAGCCCCACACATTGCTTTTGACAAAGTTTCCTTCAGCGTGAATGGCTTGTTCAACCATGCTCTCGAACGAGACAAGCTTCTGAGGGTACTTTTCTTGGATGGTGGTCGAGTTAGCAATAAAGTCATGCTTTAAACCCGCAAGCAAGGCTCTACCTATGTTGGAAGGGACAGAGGTCACCACGCCAAGCCAATAAGAAGCGATTTTAGGTGTGAGTAGCGATGTCGCCCACAGCCTGAGTGGACGATCGGCAGTTTTGGCAATATGCGCGAATTGATTTCGATAAGAGACGATATCTGGGCCACCCACCTCAAAGGTTTGGCTTTCGTTAGGCGTGTCTTGTGCAAGTTTCAGCAGGTAGTGATTCAGGTTCTGCAAGGCAATTGGGTTCGCTTTAGAGTCGACCCACTTTGGCGCAATCATGATTGGTAGGTTGTAAACGAAGTCTCGCATTATCTCGAAGGCAGCTGAACCCGGGCCGATAATGACGCCTGCACGAAGCTCAGTAACAGGAACTGAACCTTTACGAAGCAGCTCACCCGTTTTCTTTCTAGCTTGAAGGTGCTCAGAGTTGCCGGTTTGAGGTTGAAGTGAACTCAGATAGATAACATGCTGGTTTTTAGGACCAAGTGCAGAAACAAAGTTACGGGCTAAGTTCAGCTCATAATCGATAAAGTCGTGGCCTTCCGCCATGCCATGGACGAGAAAGAAGATAAGATCAAAGTCGGGGACTAAGGCTTGTGTCGCAGCTTGATCGGCCAGATCAAGATACTCAAGCGATAAGCTTTCGTGAGGCTCGGTCCGTGCCTTTAAATAGTCGATATGCCTTGCTGCTGCCGTGACTTGATAGCCTTGCTCAAGCAGGAGAGGGAGGAGTTGCGAACCAACATATCCAGAAGCGCCTAAAACCAGTACTTTCTTCATTGTTACTCCATTTATATCTGTGGTTAAAAACCGAACATTGATATAATAGCGCGATATTTATCTTTATTCATCAATACGTTCCGTTTAGGTATCTCTCTATGTTGCTCTCTTCAATTATTCATCACACACGAGGTGATTTTGTTCGCAGGCTTATTGCGATTGCACTGCCCATCACCTTGCAGAGCATTATGTTTTCAAGCCGAGGCTTGGTGGATGTATTGATGTTGGGTCAACTTGGCGAAGCAGACATCGCAGCTGTGGGTGTGGCGAGCCGAGCGATGTTCGTGACGACCATTATGCTGGTGGGTGTTACCACGGGCGGTGCTCTTCTTACTGCTCAATATTGGGGCGCGGGTAATAGACAAGGTGTGAGAGAAAGCACTGCGCTGACGTGGCTGGTGTCGACACTGTTTGCTTTACTGACTATCGCGTTTTTCGTTTCATTTCCTGCACAAATCATGGGCGTGACGACCGACTCTCAAGAGGTCATCAACTTAGGCGTTGAATACATCGTAATTACGTCATTTAGCATGCTAGCGGTATCGTGTGTCAGCAGTATGGCTGTGGGTTTGAGAGCGATGCACAAACCCGGGCTAAGTACATTTTTCAGCGGTATCGGCATCCTGTCTAACGTGTTCTTAAACTGGGTGCTGATCTTCGGTAACTTAGGCTTTCCTGCGCTTGGAATCAAAGGTGCGGCGATTGCGACGGTACTGAGTGGCGCGATTGAAGTCGCGACTTTGTTTGGTTATCTCTATTTCTCTAAGCATTTATTAGCATTTAAGTTTTGCGATATTAAAGCGGCAGCTTCGATTGATAAGGTGGTTCGCTTCTTGAAGCTGTCTCTGCCGACCACGTTTAACTTCTTAGCATGGGCGGGTGGTTTGTTTGCTTACCACGCGATCATGGGGCAATCGGGCGTTCAAGGTCTGGCTGCGCTATCGGTCATGACGCCGGTTGAATCTATCTCATTGAGTTTATTGATTGGCCTTTCGAATGCGGCAGCTGTTTTGGTGGGTAATCAACTTGGTGCGAAAAACAATGAAGCGGTTTACTATCAATCGCTTGGCTTAACAATTTTGTGTTTCTTAACTAGTATTGTTGTAGCCGTTTTTCTCTATTTCGTTCAAACGCCAATACTTAATGCCTTTAGCGCACTGACGGAAGAAACCAGAGCCCTCTCAGAGAAGTTCATTCTGATCCTCTGTGTGGGTATTGTCATTCGCTCGGTGCCATTGACTGTGATCGTTGGGGTGTTGAGAGCGGGTGGTGATGTGAAGTTCTGCCTCTATCAAGATTTGATTGCTCAGTGGGTGATCGGTATCCCATTGGCAGCCATCGCGGCTATCTATTTTAAGTTTCCACCTGAGTGGGTATATCTGCTTTTCCTAACGGAAGAAGTCCTCAAGTGGGGCGGGTCGCTCTATCGCATGAAAACAAGAAAATGGATTAAAAACTTGATAGGAAGTTGAAGTAGGGCGCACCAATCGCATCACTTTATCGTTGGCGTGTGATCTATCTTTCAAAATACTTCCTCCTAACAGGGAATTAGTGTAGATTCTCCTTCCAAATTCTAACTAATGCGAGCTGTTTAATGTTAAAGCTGTCAGACCTATGTAAAGGCTATGTCGATGGGGGGGAGTTTCACCCTGTTTTGCAAGGTGCTGAATTAACATTAAACCAAGGTGACCAGCTGGCATTAATGGGAGAAAGCGGTTCAGGTAAAAGTACTTTACTGAATCTTATCGCGGGCTTAGACCTAGCGGACTCAGGTGAAATCGCTTTTCCTCACTTCAATATGCACGACTCAACCGAGCGTGACCGCACCGCTTATCGCAGAAACAACATTGGCCATATTTTTCAGCAATTCAACTTACTGCCAACGTTAAATATTGCCGATAACATCCGTTTTTGCCGCCAGTTAAAAGGCTTACCTGAAGACAAAGGTCTCTGGAGACAGATTCTCTCTGCTTTAGATCTTATGCCTTTACTTGGCCGTTACCCTGAAGAAGCGTCTGGTGGCCAACAACAACGTGCGGCCATTGCGCGTGCGCTGTATATGGAACCAAAAATATTGCTGGCCGATGAGCCGACCGGTAGTTTAGATGAGCGTAATGCAGAAGCGGTAATGCGTTTGCTGACCTCTTTGGCTCGTCAATTAGAATGTACGTTGCTGTTGGTAACACACAGTGAAAAAGTAGCTCTGCATATGGATGGTAGGATCCGTCTGCAAGGAGGGCAACTGCATGTTATGGCCCGTAGTTAAGGCACTACTCGGTCACTATCGACGTTACCCACTGCAGATTATTTTGGTATGGCTTGGTTTAACCCTCGGCGTATCACTTTTGGTTGGTGTTACTGCTATCAACCAACACGCCAAACAAAGCTATGCGCATGGCGAAAAACTCTTTTCGAATCCTCTTCCTTACCGTATTCGACCAAAACACAACGCCAATAAAATCCCGCAAGGCTTTTATATCCAACTTCGCCGTGAAGGTTTTCAGCAGTGTTCTCCTCTTGATCACCATCGTATCACTGATGAAAATGGCGCAAACTTCATGGTTGTCGGTATAGATCCTGTTTCTATGCTTCAGCTACAACCTGGTATAGCGTTAAAAGATCTCACCGCTTTGAACCTCATGAAGCCACCATATCCAATCCTTGTCAGTGATGATCTTGCTGAACACATGGAATGGCACAACGGTGATTACATCCCTTTGATGGATGGTTCTGAACTTGGTCCTGTGGTTGTTGATCAAAATAATATGATTAATGGTACAAGGTTGATTGCGGATATCTCCTTGCTCCGAATGCTTAAACGCAGTGCTGGGCTTTCAGTGATTGCTTGTTCAGACATGCCCACTGAGAAGTTTGAACGTCTTAAAAATATGTTACCTAATGGTTTGACGATCTCTCGTAGCTCTAAGGCAGAGCTTGAGTCGCTGACCAGTGCGTTCCACTTAAACCTAAAAGCGATGGGTATGCTGTCGTTTGTGGTTGGCTTGTTCATTTTCTATCAAGCAATGTCGCTTTCTTTTATTCAGCGTCAACCGTTAGTCGGGATTTTAAGACAAACGGGTGTGTCTGGTTGGCAACTGACTAAAGCGCTCTGTTTAGAGTTACTGCTATTGGTTTTACTGAGCTGGATCTGCGGCAATGTATTTGGCGTGATGCTAGCAAACCAATTGTTACCTGCCGTATCTTCAAGCTTGGGCGATTTATACGACGCTAACGTCGGCTTAACGATCGACTGGAATTGGCGTTGGAGTGGTTACAGCTTACTGATGGCATTGATTGGTGCTTTCTTAGCGTGTGCGTGGCCACTGGTTCGTTTACTTAAGTCTCAACCGATTCGTCTGTCTTCTCGTTTGTCTTTGATGCGTTTTGCGGGTACCGAGTTCACTTGGCAAGCGTTGATTGGCTGTGGCTTCTTGGTTGCTGCTGTTGCTGTGTATCAAGCCCCTCAGACTCAAGAAACGGGTTTTGCGATTATCGCGCTAATGCTGATCAGTGTGGCGCTATTTACCCCGTTTTTGATGTGGAAGTTATTTAACAGCCTCTCTTATTCGTTGCGCTGGGTTCGTGCTCGCTGGTTCTTTGCTGATGCAGCTTCCAGTATGAGCTACCGTGGCGTGGCGACGATGGCGTTTATGTTAGCCTTAACAGCCAATATTGGTGTAGAAACCATGGTCGGTAGCTTTAGAGATACCACTGATAAATGGCTAACACAGCGTTTGGCAGCCGATCTTTATATCTACCCAACCAACAATGCCGCTGCTCGTATGAGTAATTGGTTATCTGACCAACCTGAAGTGGATTCGGTTTGGTGGCGTTGGGAGAAAGATGTTGCGTCTCCAGTCGGTAGTATTCAGGTGGTCAGTACAGGCCCTTCTGAAGGCGAACTAGAAGCGCTGACGATCAAATTAGGTATTCCGAATTACTGGTATCACTTACATCACTCTAAAGGTGTGTTGATCAGTGAATCGATGTCTCTCAAGCTGGGGATTCGCCCTGGCGACTACATCGACCTCTATGACAGTCTCGGCTCTGGTTGGCAGGTTGTCGGTGTCTATTACGATTACGGTAACCCTTACCATCAAGTCATGATGTCGCATCGAAATTGGCTGTATGGGTTTGCAGGGCGGGGAAATGTCGGCCTTGGCGTAATACTCAAAGACGATGTGAATTCACTAGGGCTTCGCAACCGATTAGAAAGTGTATTCAGGCTTGGTTCTGAGCGTGTTTTCGATAATAACAATATTCACAGTCAAGCGATGCGGGTGTTTGATAGAACGTTCGCGATTGCAGATACACTAGGCAATATCACCTTGGTTATCGCCGTCTTCGGTATCTTCTTCGCGACGGTTGCGGGTGAAGTATCTCGCCAAAGGCATATTTCCTTGCAGCGCTGTTTGGGTGTCTCGGCGAAAGAACTGATCCTGACAGGTAGTTTGCAGCTGTTTGTGTTCGGGCTTATTTCCTCCTTAATTGCGATTCCGCTCGGATTAGCGCTAGCGAGCCTAATTGTAGATATCGTGATCAAGCAGTCTTTTGGGTGGTCACTCGAGTTACAAGTGATTCCTTGGGACTATTTGCAGACATTTGCATGGGCCATGGCAGCATTGATGCTAGCTGGTGCTTTACCAGTGATGAGAATGATTCGGAACACTCCGATGAAGTCACTGAGGGATGCGCTTTAGTATGTTTTTACGGAATACCTCAACTAAGTTAAGACAACGAATCCTGTCTTCTCTGCTATTAATCAGTTTCTTCGGCATCTTTTTAAGTGTTTGGGGTTATTACTCCTATTTCATCGATCCTGGTGAAAAGGGCGTGAATGAAGTTAACTCAATATTGGTTAATGAACACTTCAATGTGTTCGAACCTGTTTTGCCAGACCGCAATGTGTCGCTACCACAAGATTTTAAGTTCCACCCAGAGTTTCAGCACGAGTGGTGGCATTACTTTGCGTCTTTGAAAGGTGATGACGGTAAAGACTATTCGGTTCAGTGGAGCTTTTTCCGTATAGCAACGGACGAACGTGAAACTCCGGGGTGGCAAAGCCCTCAAGTCTATATCTCAAATGTAGTGGTCTCTTCTAAGTCCAAAGTATGGAAAGAACAGCGCATGGCTCGTGGCGGTATTGGCCAAGCGGGAATGACTAATCGCCCATTCAGGCTTTGGATTGATAACTGGAACTGGCGTGCACTCGGCAACACCCCATTCCCCGGGCGCCTTCAAGTGCAAACTGATACGTTTGGACTTGAACTCGACACCATTGCAAAAGGGCCCTATGTGCTCAACGGCGATAACGGTTATCAGAAAAAGCACGACTTATTACCTGTCGCGTCTTATAACTTCAGCGCTCCATTTTTATCTTTGAGCGGTGTGTTGAACCTAGACGGCGTTACCAAGGAAGTGGAAGGAACTGCGTGGGTACATAAAGAGTGGGGCAGTGGCTTACTTGGAGTGGGCCAACAAGGTTGGGATTGGTTTGTGTTTAACCTCGATGACGGCACAGCGCTGAGCATTAACCGCTATCGTCATAACCAACAGTTGCCTTACATATTCGGGACATTAGCAACGCGCTCAGGCAAAGTTTACCAATTAACGGAATCCGACATTTCCATTCAACCATTGCAAAATACAACGTTGATGAATGGAAGACGGATGCCTTTGCAGTGGATCATTAACGTCCCTAAGCATGATATCAACCTCACAACGCGTATTATACGCAGGGATATGTGGCTTCCATTTGTCATACCATATTGGGAAGGGCCGATTAAGGCGAGCGGGAGTCATGAAGCGACAGGCTTTATGCAGTTAACTGGCTACTAAAAAACACCTAAGGCTATAATTTGATAGCCTTTTTTTATGCCTGCGCCTTTTAGCGTCCCCCAATGAATTGTGCATACAGGTTCGATGATCTCATTTATACTTAATTCATGGTGCATAACAATATTATGGAATATACGACGTATTGTTTAGTATTTGTAGGAAAAACCGAAGTTAAACATCCGAAGAAGTGATTATCTATCAATTAAACTTGGATATAAACTCGTGGTTATTCTTTGTTATTCGTTTATTTAAATAATAAATATAAGGGCGAAATCATGACCGACGTCATCCGTGACTTCTTTAAAATGGAATCTGCTGGCGGCATCATACTAGTCATCGCTGCGGCGATCGCAATGTTTGTAGCAAACTCACCACTGAACGAAATGTACCAAGGTGTACTTCACAGTTACGTTCTTGGTATGTCTGTGTCTCACTGGATTAACGATGGCTTAATGGCTGTCTTCTTCCTTCTAATCGGCTTAGAAGTTAAGCGCGAACTTTTAGAAGGCGCATTAAAGTCTAAAGAGACAGCAATCTTCCCAGCTATCGCAGCCGTTGGCGGTATGCTAGCTCCGGCACTTATTTACGTGCTATTTAACTCAAGTAACCCAGAAGCGCTTCAAGGTTGGGCTATCCCAGCGGCAACTGATATTGCATTCGCATTAGGTATCATGGCGCTTCTTGGTAACCGTGTACCGGTTAGCTTGAAGGTGTTCCTATTGGCTTTAGCAATTATCGATGACCTTGGCGTTGTTGTTATCATTGCACTGTTCTACTCAGGCGACCTATCAACGCTTGCGTTAACGGTTGGTTTCATCGCAACTGGTGTGCTGTTCATGCTAAACAACAAGCATGTAACTAAGCTGAGTGTGTATCTCATTGTTGGTGCAATTCTGTGGTTTGCAGTATTGAAGTCTGGTGTTCATGCAACGCTGGCTGGTGTAGTGATTGGTTTTGCTATCCCACTGAAAGGCAATAAAGGTGAACATTCTCCGCTGAAGCATCTAGAACATGCTCTGCACCCATACGTCGCTTTTGCAATCTTGCCAGTCTTTGCTTTTGCAAACGCAGGTATTTCATTGGAAGGTATCTCAATCTCAAGCCTAACAGGTATGCTACCGCTTGGTATCGCTATGGGTCTATTGATTGGTAAGCCTCTTGGTATCTTTGCATTCAGCTGGGGTGCGGTGAAATTGGGTGTTGCTAAGCTCCCTGAAGGTGTGAACTTTATGAACATCTTCGCAGTATCTGTCCTGTGTGGTATTGGTTTTACAATGTCTATCTTTATTTCATCACTAGCATTTGGCCCAACGAATGTAGAGTTTGACACACTAGCTCGACTAGGCATCCTGATGGGATCTACAACAGCTGCAATTCTAGGTTACTTCCTGCTAAGCGTTTCTTTACCGAAAACAGCAAAGCAACAAGAAGTAAAACTATAATCAGCGGTAGGCTCGTTTAACGGCGAGCCTATTCACTGATTAACAAGCTAACTTCTGAGTAGCAAGACGAGTCACAGAGTCTCCCTCGACTCATGTGACGACAAAGAACAAAAAAGCCGTGATGGGCAACCCTATCACGGCTTTATTGATCTTATAACTAAGCTGCTGTTGTTCGACACTCGCTCTATGTCACATCTAGATCCACAGTGACAATGTCACGCTACTTTTCAAGCGTGGTAAATATGGTCCACTCCTCGACGATCTGTTCGCTTAGTCCGACAACTGTGGCTGTTACTCGGCGGTTCAGTGCATGAGACGTAGCATCGTTGCCATCGCTCTCTAAGCGGTTTTCACCGTAACCAACAACTCTTACTCGGCTCGGGTCGATACCATTCGACAACAGTTCATCTTCAACGTGGTGAGCGCGTTTCTTTGATAGCTCTAAGTTGTATTGACTCGCGCCGACTTTACTGGCGTAACCTTGAATCTCTATCGATGCACTTTGGTAGGTTTCTAAGAACTCAGCCATAGTGGTGATTTGATCTGAGAAGATAGGGTTAACTTCATAGGAGTCATTGGCGAAAAGGATGTTCAGCCGTCTGACTTCTTGCGAGCTAACCGTCTCTCCACAGCCTTCGTTGTCTACCAGAGACGACTCTGGTGTGCCAGGACAGGTGTCTCGTGCATTGACCACACCATCGTTATCATCGTCTTGCAGGTCAGAAATTTGCTCCGCTTCTGGCGTTTCTATGTAGGGCTCTTCATTTTGGCTAGAGCATGCACATAGCGTTATCGTTAATGCGGAAAGTAATAAATAAGGTCTCTTCATCATTAATACTCCACTGCCGTTGTCCACTCGTCTGGAATGTCGACCAGTAGAGCGTTCAATAGAGAGCCTGTCGCGTTCATTACACGGTATTTAGCGTACTGTTCAGAGTAATGCGCATCTAAGTAATCTTTGCGGGCTTCAAACAATTCGTTTTCAGTGTTAAGCAGATCCAGTAGCGTACGTTTACCGATTCGATATTGTTTCTCATAAGCGATAACGGTTTCTGATGCCGAATCCACGTGATCAGACAAGAAGTTCTTTTGTTGTAACGTCAGATCCAATGCACTCCAAGAGAGGCGAAGGCCTTCTTCAACTTGTCGATAAGCACGATCTCTTAGATCTTTTGCTTTATTGAGTTGGTAAGCTGCAGCTTCTGAATTAGCACTATCGGTACCACCGTTGTAGAGGTTGTATCGCATTCTCAACATTGCCAAAGTCTCTTGGCTCGAACCTTCATCGCCTCCAGCATCATCTCGCCATGATTGAGATGCCTCGATAGAGAACGTCGGGTAGTTAACCCCTTTTGATTGTTTGTACTGGAAGTGCGCTGAATCGACATCTGCAGTCGCGACTTTGATGACTGGGTGTTGGTCCAGAGCATCAACAAGCGCGTCTGATAATGACAGAGGAATCATAGAAATATCGGCTCTTGGGTAGACTAAGCCAAGCGGTTCTTGACCCACTATTCTTCTAAATTGGGTGTGGGTATCAATTAGGTTGTTCTGTGCGGCTAATAAGTTGCCGTGAGCTTTTGCAATCCTTGCTTCTACCTGAGATACATCTGCGGTTGAGCCTATGCCTGAGACTGCACGCTTTTTGATGTCTTTATAGATTTTCTTGTGGATAGCGAGGTTACTTTCCGAAAGGGCTAAAACTTCAGTTGCTTTGACTGCGTCTAAGTAGATCTGTGTGACCTCTAGCGCTTTGTCTTCGGCATCCGCGAGCAATTGCAAACGAACCGATTCTGCTTCTGCGGCAGTACGATCAATATCATTGAGAGTCGATGAACCATCCCACAGCAACTGAGTGAGGGAAATCGTCGCTTCCTTTCTTGTGAGATCGGTATCGGGGCCGTTATTTGGTGCAGGGTTTATGCCTTCGTAACCAATACCAGCATCCAGGTCGATACTAGGTCTATAAGCACCACCTGCGGCGTCATTTCGTTTCCGTACACTCACAAACTCATTAAAGATACTCTTTATCTCAGGATTGGTAGCCAAGGTAATGGCTACGGCCTGTTCTAAAGTTTGAGCAGAGAGTGGAGTTGCAATAACTAAGCAACACATAATAGGTAATTTCAACAGTCTCAAAGTAGGTCTCCTTCTACTTTTAAAAGCTCCCGCCGCTTCCCAACAAGCGTTTAACTACTTAATTGAAAAGGGTATTAAACGAAGCTTAGGACATCTGCAAGAAATTGCTAAGTTTGTTGGCTTTATTTCGAATGTAAGTCTCTATCCTTATTGATTAATTTACCAATAGTAGCAAGTGGCAAGCTTCGAATGGATGCACCGTAAATAGAGGAAACGTAGTATTAGGTTTGGACTCAGATAGGTAAACGTTGGCTAGTAGGTTGTTTGAAATACGAGTTCCAGTGATAACAATGTGCCAAGCATGGTAGTTCGACTCTTAGGAAGAAATGACAGCATATAAAGAGGCGGTCGCGCTGTTCAGGTTGTAGTTAGTAGCTGTGAAGAGGGGTAAGTAAGGCTCACTCTCGTCCCAAACAACAAACAAAAAAAAAGCCCAAACCAACGTGGTTTGGGCGGATACAAGTATAGGAGTTAATAAGGAAAATACAGTAATTAAGAAAGCAGTGAGAAGAACAAGTTTGACGGCCTGTTAAACTTCTAAATACGCTGTTTTCTATATAATTTATGACCCACCATTTCCATTTCAGTTCCAAGAAAATTCATTATTTTTTTCTTTTTTTGTAAACACACAGCGATTCAATCGGTTAGTGCTGAGTTTTATTAACTGGTACGACCAATTTGTGAAAGTGTGATGTTGCTTGCTTGTTAAATAAATGTACTAAGCGTATATTTCAAACAGTTGTTTAATACGAGTGATTGAAATGGCACCAAGAAGTACAACCAAAGACAAAATCTTAGATGTGGCTGAAGGCTTATTTGCTGAGCACGGTTTTAATGACACCTCTTTACGCACGATTACGAGTAAAGCGAATGTCAACTTAGCTTCAGTGAACTATCACTTTGGCGATAAGAAGACTCTGGTTCGTGCGGTACTCAATCGTTACTTAGAAGCATTTATGCCAGCACTGCAAGATGCATTAGTGAACTTAAACTTGAACGAAACGTATTCTATGAGTGACGTGTTTGAGTCTCTGAGACAGCCACTAAGAGCACTTAATGATGTTAGGCCAAATGGTACAAGCCGGTTCATGTTACTTATCGGCAGAGGCTATACAGATGTGCAAGGACACTTGCGTTGGTTCATTACTACCCGTTATAGCGAAGTACTTTCTTTGTTTACAACGTCAGTAATGAAGGCGAATCCGAACCTCACTCAAGAACAGTTATTTTGGCGATTACACTTCACCCTAGGGACTTGTGTATTCACCATGGCATCAAGTCAGGCTCTGGTAGAAATTGCAGAGAATGACTATGACAGAAAGATAGATGCTAAGGCAGTGGTCGATATTCTTATTCCATATTTAGCCGCTGGCATGTCAGCAGAAGAATAAAACAATAAAAAGCGAAACATTCACAACCAATATAGTGAACAAAAGGATCTGAACTATGAGCTCTCTAAGACAAAAATGGGTAAGTGACCCAGCTTTTAAACTCTTTAAAAAAGTACTACCACCACTATCTAGCACCGAGAAAGAAGCGATGGAAGCGGGTAGCGTGTGGTGGGACGGAGAGCTGTTTTCTGGTAAACCAGATTACACTAAGCTGCATCAATACCCAAAACCTCAGCTGACAGCAGAAGAGCAATCGTTCATGGATAATGAGCTTGAAACCTTGCTCGCTATGCTTGATGACCACCAAATTGTAAAAGAAGATCGAGACCTTCCTGAAGAGGTGTGGAACTTCTTACGCAAAGAGCGTTTCTTTTCGCTAATTATTGCGAAAGAGTATGGCGGTCGTGAATTCTCAGCACACGCTAACTCAACTATCGTAACTAAGATTGCGACTCGCAGTATCAGTACTGCGGTTTCAGTAATGGTTCCAAACTCTCTTGGTCCTGGTGAGCTGCTGTCTCACTACGGCACTCAAGACCAAAAAGACTACTGGCTACCTCGTCTTGCTGACGGTACAGATATCCCATGTTTCGCACTAACAGGCCCAGAAGCGGGTTCTGATGCGGGTGGTATCCCTGATGTCGGTACTGTGTGCATGGGCATGCACGAAGGTAAAGAGACGCTAGGTATCAAGCTTAACTGGAACAAACGCTACATTACACTAGCACCAGTGGCGACGGTACTTGGTCTGGCTTTCAAACTTCACGATCCAGAAAAGCTACTGGGTGACAAAGAAGACATTGGCATCACTTGTGCGCTAATCCCGGCTGACCACGAAGGTGTTGTGATTGGTGAGCGTCATGACCCACTTGGTCTTGCGTTTATGAATGGTCCAACACGCGGTCACGATGTATTTATTCCTATGGAATGGTTAATCGGTGGTGCCGATTACGCAGGTAAAGGCTGGCGTATGCTGGTGGAATGTCTGTCTGCAGGTCGTGGTATCTCATTACCCGCACTTGGCACGGCGATGGGCCACCTAACGGCGAAAACGACCGGCGCATACGCTTATGTTCGTAAGCAGTTCGGTATGTCGATTGGTAAGTTTGAAGGAGTTGCAGAGAGTTTAGGTCGTATTGGTGGCTTAACGTATCTACTAGAAGCGACTCGTACACTAACAACTACTTCACTCGATATGAAAGAGAAGCCGGGTATCGTTACGGCTATCGCGAAATATCACATGACAGAAATGGCGCGTACTATCCTGAATGATTCAATGGATATCCACTCTGGTCGTGCAATTCAAGATGGTCCAATGAACTACTTAGCTGCGCCTTACCTAGGTATTCCAGTTGCTATCACAGTAGAAGGTGCGAACATCTTAACTCGCAACCTGATGATCTTCGGTCAAGGTGCGACACGTTGTCACCCATACGTGCTAAGCGAAATGGAAGCGGCAGCAAACCCAGATGAGAAGCAAGGTGCGAAGGATTTCGATAACTTGTTGTTCAAGCATATCTCTCACGCAACTAAGAACACGTTTGGTGCGTTCGGTGCGGCATTGACAGGCTCTAAGTTCATTAAAGCGGATATGAGCGGTCCAACGAAGCCTTACTACCAAGACTTAACTCGCTTGAGCCGTGCGCTTGCAGTGAGTGCGGATTTCGCAATGCTTACACTAGGTGGCGAACTGAAACGTAAAGAGCTTATCTCTGCACGTCTAGGTGATGGTCTAAGTTACCTATACATGGCGTCTGCAGCGCTTAAGAAGTATGAAGATGAAGGTCGTCAACAAGCTGACCTAGACTACGTACACTACGCGGTTCAACACTGTTTCCATAACGCGGCTAAATCGCTACAAGAAGCGTACAGAAACTTCCCGAACAAGATGGTAGGTAAAGTACTTAAAGGTCTAGTTTTCCCTGTCGGTAACCACTTTGAAAAACCAAGTGATAATCTAACGGTACAACTGGCAGAAAGCTTGATGACTCCGGGTGCACACCGTGAACGTCTAACTCACCTTTGCTACATAGGCAAAGAAGAAGAGGATAGTGTTGGCCTAATGGAGAATGCGTTCAATGCGATGTACAGCATCAAGCCTCTCGAACGTAAGATCTTCAAAGCAGTGAAAGAGGGCAAAGTGGCTCGTAAAGGTCTATTGCAAGATAAACTTGCTCAAGCACTGGCGGCAGATGTTCTTACTCAAGACGAAGTTGACCAAATCATTGCAGCAGACAAACTTCGCTACGCAGCGATTCAAGTTGACCACTTCAGTCATGATTACAGTGAAACTTTGACGCGAAAAGAGTTAAAACCTAAGCTAAATAGCGTTGCTTAGATAAAGAAATGACAAAAGGCACCTTATTAGGTGCCTTTTTTTGTTTTTGTCGTAGAAGTTGCAATAGAGGCGTTAACAAATGGTGACTTAGTCAGCAAATATTCACTGAGTGCTCCAACCACTTGCATTTTCGCCACATTTTTACAGAAATTAGATGCCATTTGCGTACGAAACTTTTATCCTTAACCTGATTTTTTAAGGAAGTTGAATATGATCATCAAACCTCGAATTCGCGGATTCATCTGTACTACAACACATCCAGTCGGTTGTGAAGCTAATGTAAAAGAACAAATTGCTTACACAAAAGCTCAAGGCCCAATCGCAAACGCACCTAAACGTGTACTAGTTGTTGGCTCTTCAAGTGGCTACGGCTTGTCTTCACGTATTGCGGCTGCATTTGGTGGCGGCGCTTCAACTATCGGTGTTTTCTTTGAGAAAGCCGGTACTGAGAAAAAGCCTGGCACAGCTGGTTTCTACAACTCAGCAGCGTTCGACAAGTTTGCTAAAGAAGAAGGCCTATATTCAAAAAGCCTGAACGGCGATGCTTTCTCTAACGAGGCGAAACAGAAAACAATTGACCTGATCAAAGAAGATCTAGGCCAAATCGATATGGTTGTATACTCACTGGCGTCTCCAGTGCGTAAAATGCCAGAGACTGGCGAAGTAATTCGTTCATCTCTAAAGCCTATCGGTGAAACGTACACGTCAACTGCGGTTGATACGAACAAAGACACAATCATCGAAGCAAGCGTAGAGCCTGCAACTGAAGAAGAGATCAAAGACACTGTTACTGTAATGGGCGGTGAAGATTGGGAACTTTGGATCAATGCTCTTTCTGAAGCTGGTGTTCTAGCGGACGGTTGTAAGACGGTTGCTTACAGCTACATCGGTACTGAACTAACGTGGCCAATCTACTGGGATGGCGCACTAGGTAAAGCTAAGATGGATCTAGACCGTGCAGCGACAGCGCTGAACGAGAAGCTAGGCCAAACTGGCGGTACTGCAAACGTTGCTGTTCTTAAGTCTGTAGTGACTCAAGCAAGTTCTGCAATCCCTGTAATGCCTCTTTACATCGCTATGGTGTTCAAGAAGATGCGTGAAGAAGGTATTCACGAAGGTTGTATGGAACAGATCTTCCGTATGTTCAGCCAACGTCTATACAAAGAAGACGGCAGCGCGCCAGAAGTGGATGAAGTGAACCGTCTACGTCTAGATGACCTTGAGCTTCGCGAAGACATTCAAGATCACTGTCGTAACCTATGGCCTCAAATCACAACTGAGAACCTAAAAGAACTGACTGACTACGTAGAGTACAAAGAAGAGTTCTTGAAGCTATTTGGTTTCGGTGTTGAAGGTGTTGATTACGAAGCTGACGTTAACCCAGCTGTTGAATTTGATGTAGCTGACATCTAATTCAAGTTATCGAATCTAAACGAAATAGGCGCTCATTGAGCGCCTATTTTTTTGTCTGCTATTTGGTTCAAGAGATTAAGAGCAGATATGGGATTCGAGTGGCGGGATGCGAAGAGATTTAAGAGCGGATACGGCTACCGCGATTCGAAGGGGGACAAGAGTAGAAATAAGGGATGAAGAGAGTTAAGAGCAGGAGTGGGGAAGAAGGCTTGAACCGCTTAAAACAGGTTATAAAAAATGCACTAACCCAAAGTGAATTAGTGCATTCGAAATATCTAAGCTTGGCTGCTTTTAATGCAGCAGATGCTAGCTAATTATGATGATGAAAGTACCTGCTAAGGTCATCAATATATTGGCTATCGCATAAGTACCCGCATAACCCAGAGCCGGAATTGTTGAGCGAGCGTGGTCATTTACGATGTCCATCGCTGGAGCGCAAGTTCGCGCGCCAATGATTGCACCGAACAACAAAGCTCGGTTCATCTTCAATACGTAAGCGCCAACCAAGTAAGCGAAGAATACTGGCAGCACACTCACTACTAGGGCAATACCTATTACCTGTGGGCCAACTTGGGTTAAGTGCTCAAATATCTTACCACCGGCGCTCAAGCCGATACCGACCATAAAGAACATCAAACCGAGGTCTTTGACCATGTTCAGAGCACCTTGAGGCACATAACCGAAAGTAGGGTGGTTCGCTCGTAAGAAGCCAAGCATGATACCCGATAGAAGCAGGCCAACCGCGTTACCTAGCCCAAACGATACCTGACCGAATGTCATGGTGATCAAACCAAACAAAATACCCAAAATGAAGAAGCTACAGAAGGCCATCAAATCCGCCATTTGGCTGTGGATTGAGATGAAACCAATTTTCTCAGCTAGGCCGTGCACTCGACTCTTTTCACCACTCACCTGTAGGACGTCACCTTTAGAAAGCACGATGTTTAAGTCCATCGGCATTTCAATCTGAGCACGTACTACGCGGTTAAGGAAACAGCCGTATTCAGACAGGTTTAAGTCTGATAGGCGCTTACCTGCGATACTGTCACTCTTAACGACGATCTCTTCTTCCACGATACGCAGATCGAGAAGGTTACGGTCGAAAACTTCTTTACCGTTACGGAAGCTTGGGTCTAGACGAGCGTGGCTATCTGGGAAACCAACCAATGCGATCTCATCGCCTTCTTGCAGAATTGCATCACCATCTGGATGGGCAAGAATACCATTACGTCGAATACGCTCGATGTAACAGCCTGTTTGGCGATAGATGCCCAGTTCACGCAGATTCTTACCGTCAGTCCAAGAGATGAGCTCTGGTCCCACTCGATAAGCACGAATAATGGGCAAGTAAACCTTACGCTGACCTGAAGCGCCTAACCCACGTTCTTGGGCGATTTGCTCTGCCGAGTCGTGTAGGTTCACTTTTTGAAGTTTTGGAATCAAGCGAGCAAACATAATCATACTGATTAAGCCAACCAAGTAAGCCATCGCGTAACCGACTGAAAGGTTTTCGATAATCAGGCTCAAGTCCATGTTTCTTGGTAATTCTGCAAGCCCAGAATTCAGAGCATCTTGAGCACCTACCAATATCGGCGTTGCTGTTAAGGCACCTGCCATCATGCCTGCAGATAAACCAAAGCCTAGGCCAAGGTAATGACTACTGAAATAGGTTAGGGCAATTGCGGTAGAAAGTACCACAAGGCTCAGAATGAGGTAGTGCTTACCGTCTCTGAAGAAGATACCGAAGAAGTTTGGTCCAGCTTCAATGCCAACACAGTAGATGAACAGCATGAAACCAATGGTGAGCGCATCTGCGTTAAAAGAAAAGCCAAGATGTCCCATGATAAGGGAAGTAATCAAAACACCGATTGAATTACCAAGTTGGAGGCTACCGAAACGAATTTTACCAATGGCTAATCCAATCGATAAAACAACAAAGATGAGGAGAATGGGGTTTTGTTCTAACAGAAAAACAACGTCGATATTCACGGTGGTCGCTCAATAATTGGCGTGGAACACAGGGTAAGTTTGAGAGGTGAATTGTATCTAAATATAAATAAATTATAAGCAATATTTTGTTAATTTACTTGATTTTGACCTTATTCTTATTCCGTATGAAAACTGGTCATAAAAAAGCCCGCTACAGTGAGCGGGCTTTCTATAAATCGTACAGTCTAACGCCTAAATGGGTCAGCTGTTTAAGGCTTTAGCCCTGATTCTCGTTTGAGAAATCCTAGCTTAGTCGAAAAGACCTAGGTTTTCTTTTGCGTATGCTTCAAATTCTGTGCAGCCGCCGATGTGGTCTTGGTCGATGAAGATTTGTGGAACTGTATCGACAGGTTTACCAACAGTCTTCTCTAGATCAGCTTTGCTGATACCTTCAGCGTGGATGTCTACGTAACGGTAGTTGAAGTCATCGCGTTTAGCTTTAAGAGTTTCAGCATGCTCTTTTGCACGAACACAGAATGGGCAAGCAGGGCGACCAAAAATAACTACAAACATTTAATTTCTCCTAAATACGGGATGAGGCTCGTTAACTCGATTATGTTAACTATTCTTTAGTGAATGCCACTCAAAATTTCATAAAACCAACTATGCCTCAATGCCATGGGGAAATAAAGATGGAATTACCTCTTAATACAATAGGTTTTGTCTATCAGAGCAAATAATGGTCACAAAAAGGATCCATGCTGATTTCTGATGGGTATTCAGATTGATTACCCTTAATTTAAGAGTGTGAATTACCCCTAAGAATACGACATTAATCCATCTTTAATGCGACAAGTTGCACCTCGTCAAAAAAAGCGCATACAGAACGAGGTATCTTAATACTGATGCACTATATAAAGGCTAAATTCCAATAACCAAGAGTTCGCAGTTTTGTTCGGTCATAGGCGCAGGAGGCACCATGTTTCAATTTATGACATCTACAAAGATCATCTTTGGTGATGGAGCACTTTCCGCTTCATTGTCTCTCTTTAATCAATATGGCTACAGCGTGCTATTGGTTACAGGCAATACATTAGAGCGCACTTCAATTGTTACTGACTATCTTGATGCGCAGAGTATGCGTTATCAGCACATTGCCGTTTCCGGTGAACCTAATATCAAAATGGTTGAAGAGGCGGCTATTTCTGCTCGTCGATTTAAGCCAGATATGGTTGTCGCCATGGGGGGCGGTAGCGCCATCGATATGGGCAAAGCGTTGGCTGCGGTTTTACCTAATCAAGGCAATTTATATGACTATGTTGAAGTGGTCGGGCGTAATGTTCCTCTTAAAACCAAACCACTTCCGTTTATCGCAATTCCAACCACAGCGAGTACCGGCGCCGAGGTCACTAAAAACGCGGTGCTGAAATCAGGCCAAGACCAAGTAAAAATCAGCCTGAGAAGCCCAGACATGCTGGCCGACGTTGCGATTGTCGACCCAATCCTAACTCATGGAACCAATCTATATCTATCTGGGCGAGGTGCGATGGATGCCTTTACTCATCTAATGGAAGCCTACGTGTGTGGTGAACCGAATCCGTTAACCGATATGATTTGTGAAGAAGGGCTGCGTAAGTTGAGTGGTTCTGTGGTTAAAGCGTGTGTTTATGATGAGCCTCAAGCGCGTTCTGATCTTGCTTTCGCTTCTATGCTCGGTGGTATGGCGATAACTAATGCCAAGCTTGGCGCAGCCCATGGTTTAGCCTCCGCACTAGGAGGTAAGATTTCTGCGCCTCATAGTGTGATTACCGCGCGTTTAGCGCCGTTTGTGATGTTGGAGAACATAGCCGTTGCAAAAGAGCAGCAAAGAAGCGACATCCTAGCGCGTTATCAGCGAATCGCTCAGATAGTAACAGGTAACGTAGAAGCAATAGAAGAGGAGGCAATTTCTTGGTTATCGGAAGTGCTTGATACGCTTAAGTTACCCAACTTGTTGGAATTTGGTGTCTGTGAAGCCCAGTTTGATGAGGTGTCTGCCGACGCGCTCAAATCAGTGGCGATTAAAGGAAACCCTTTGCCGCTTAACCAAGAGAGGCTCGTGCATATTTTGAAGCAAGTATGCGAGAAGTGCAGTTGTAGAGAAGGGCATCATGAGGGAGCTTCAATGAATCAAATTGGGCAAGAGCCAGCTGTCGAGTCGAGCTTTACCATTATCAATTCTTATGCGTCCGAAAACAGCGTGGTTGAGAAGGGCAATAGTTGGACTATCTAACGGTCTTAAACTTGTTCGTTGTATAAGTCATTTTATACAGACAAATAAAAACGGAGCTCTAGGCTCCGTTTTTTTAATTCAACTTGTTCTCTGGTCATCTGTTTTCAGTTCATGACTAAGCAGATTAGAACTGAGAGTACTTCTCGTAACGTGAATCACGAAGTGACTCTTTGACGCGCTTTAGGTTCTCTCTGAAACCAGAACCACGACGTAGCGTAAAGCCTGTCGCTAGCACATCGATAACCGTCATCTGAACAACGCGACTTGCCATTGGCATGTAAACGTCAGTGTCTTCTGGAACATCCAGAGAAATAGACAACGAGCTCGCTTTATCCAGTGGAGAATCTTTTGCTGTGATAGCAATAACTGTCGCACCGTTTTCACGCGCTAAGTTTGCAATCTCAACTTGGCTTTTAGTGCGGCCAGTATGAGAGATAAGAACAATAACGTCGTTATCACTGCAGTTAATGCAGCTCATTCGTTGCATCACGATGTCTTCGAAACATGTGATTGGGATATTAAAACGAATAAACTTGTTTTGAGCATCTTTGGCGACAGCAGAAGAGGCACCCAGTCCGAAGAACGAAATGCGTTTTGCTTGAGTCAGCAAGTCAACAGCACGATTTACTTGCATCGCGTCTAGACTGTTTTTAGCAACGTCTAGACAAGCCATAGTTGATTCGAAAATCTTATGCGTATAAGCATCTGGACCATCATCTTCTTCAACATTACGGTTCACGTAAGGTGTACCGTTTGCCAAGCTTTGAGCTAGGTGAAGTTTGAAGTCAGGGAAGCCCTTTGTGTCTAATCGACGACAGAAGCGGTTAACTGTAGGCTCACTCACGTCAGCCATTTTAGCTAAGGTAGCAATGCTAGAATGAATTGCAGTTTGAGGGGAAGCCATAATTACTTCGGCTACCTTGCGCTCAGACTTGCTGAAATTTTCCAGGTTTTTTTGTATTTTTTCTAATGTATTCATAGTGTTCACAAGGGTATAGAGAACAACTTGCTAGTTAATATCTTTTACCAGGGGGTATGGCTGAAGCAAATATCAGTAAACACAAAGCCGATGTATATTCGGTTTCGTAAATACTGCTGCGTCAAATAGATATCAAGCTAACTAGCACCATAGAGTCAGTATAAACCCAACATACTATTTACTAATACAAAAACAGGGCATGAATGCTTAAGAATATGACAAACCTCAACAAAATTTTAGAAAACTACAGAATTGGAAGAGAGTTTGAGCAAAAAGAATGCAAAATGGGTATGAACTGACAGCTTAGTTACATCAAAAAGAAAGAAATTTTCAATTTGATGCAACTAAAATTGAATGACTATGCGTTGATTTGCGTAACCAGTTTGTTGATTTTGCCCATCAAGTTTGGTGCTAGTTTAGAGATCTCACGCTGTTCTTCAAGCACTGACGAAAGAATGTCATTGCCTGTTAGTGGGTTTGCTAATACCACGCGGAAAACGATGATTGGCTGATGTACCCATGCTTCAGGGTTTAAGCGTGTACGTGACACGAAAGACTTACCTGTTTCACGCTGCTTCTTCTGAATAAACTTAGTCAGCTCATTGAGCAACTCATTCAGTTCGACACGATGTTCAGGCTCAGCTTTAAGCAGTGCCGCTTTGACTGACTCAGGGACATAGCGATAAGTCAGTAGGCAAAGCTCAGGTTCTGAAACCAGCTCGAAGTCGCTCTGATCTTTAATTAGGTCGGCAAAGTAGCGCGCTTTGTTGATGCTTTGGTCGATCAGCAGTTCATAACCTGGGCGGCTAATGATGTGCATTGCGGCGTAAACCAGCATTGCCATACCTGAACGAGAACCTTCTAACGTATGGCTGCCTAAATCTTTTGAGCCTTTACGAAGAATGTATTGAGCATGATGTTCAATCGCAGTCATCGCATCTGGCTTCTTAAACAGAACCATACCCGCACCCATAGGGATATAAAGCTGTTTATGCGCATCAATCGTGACTGAATCCGCCAGTTCAATACCATCAAGTAGGTGACGATGATTGTTAGACATCAGAGTCGCACCGCCCCAAGCTGCATCAACGTGGAAATGACAATCGGATTCGGCACACACCTCAGCAATGTCTCTTAGCGGGTCGATATTACCGGTTTCGGTTGTACCAGCCACACCAATGACGGCGAAAGGTTTGATCTTGTTCTGCTTGAGCTGCTCGATCTTGAGTCTTAAATCATCAGTACAAATACGGTTGTCGTTATCTGTTTTAACAGACACTAGACCTTCTTGACCAATACCAAGGACATCCGCGGCTTTTTTCAGAGAGTAGTGGCCACGTTCAGAGACTAAGATGGCAAGGCCTTCGTAGTCGTAGTGCTTCATGGCTTTAAACAGGCCTTCTTTTTCTACACCTTTGAACGAACCTTGCGCTTTTAGTGCGTTGTTACGTGCAACCCAGAGCGCTGTAATGTTCGCGATGGTACCGCCAGAACAAAACGCACCTAAAGAGTGGTTTGCGCTGTGCATCCAACGAGAATAAAACTGGTCACTATCTTGATAAATCAGGCGATGTAACATGCCCAGAACTTGACGTTCTAGGGGAGTGAAAGCTTTTGAGGTCTCGATTTTTACTAGATTCTGATTCAACGCAATCATGATTTTTGAAAGCGGCATCAGGAAGTACGGCAACGCAGAGGTCATATGGCCAATAAAACTTGGCGAAGACGTGTGAACCGAATGAGACACAAGAGAATCGAGGAGATGCTCAGTATGTTCAGAAACAAACTCAGGCTGCTCTGGGATATGAGCATTTGAAAAATCTTTCTCAATTTCACGTAGCGGCTTTTCTTCAGCCACAATATGTTCACGTAAGAATTGATTCAGGTTTCGTGAAAGTTTGTCTTCAATTTGAGTGAGTGTTGAATCTGGGCCTTCAGGTACCGTGAAGATACGTAGAAGACTGTCGAAGCTAACATCTGCTGTTTTTTGTTCCGTAACCATAGCAAGCGAGTTATTTTTCTAATATTGACGCGAGCGGGACAATCTAAACGAAAACGGGAACAATGTCCCGTCTTAATTATGAAATCCAACTTCTCAAAAAAGCATATTAAATGCGGGGTTATTTACACTTAATCGCTTCAAGTTTACTGATCGACTGGTTGTAACGCTGCAGCGCTGAGTCGATTTGCTTAGGGTGACTAAGCAGCTCTGCAAAGGCAGAACGTAGTTCGTAGTTTTGAGCGTGAGGCGTTGATTGGCGGTCATCGAATGTTGTTTTCGCGATTTTACCAAGCTCATCATCACGTGTTGATAGCGTTTTAATGTCGTGTTGCTCAAGTTGCAACCAACCTTCTACAGGTTGCTCTGTTGCCACTTTGCTTGAGTCGTTTACTAAGTAGTAGTGAACCGCAGCACGGTTAAGCTCAAAGTGGTGCTTACGACCTTCTAGGAACCACTCACTCACTTCTGTTAGCTCTGGATATTGCTCAGAGGTTAATGCAGCAAGGTCGGCATACCAATTCAAAGAAGCGTCGATGTACGCATCATATTTTTTTGCTTGGCACTGGTTTGTCTCAGACATTGAATCTGCTGCAAAAGAGAAAGTAGAAGTTGAAGCTAGCAGTAATGCGACGCAAAGGCGTTTCATAGTGGTTCCTTTTGTAAGTTTATTCTTTTTATAACTTTGTCGTTACAGGTTACCGTGATCGTTATTTGTTGAGCAATGACACTTAGTGTCTTTTTATTTCGGTAACTGTATCGGTGTCTTGGGCATTGGTATTCGAGTTGCATTCTAATCTAAAACAAACGCTATTCCTGCGATCTAGTTAGCAAGAGATACAAAGAACAACATCAATATCGGAACAAGCAAGCTGAGGATAAAGCCACTGACGATAGCGATAGGCACACATCTAACGCCGCCTGTTGTTTGAATGACCGGTAAGGTGAAGTCCATCGCAGTCGCACCAGCATAACCAATGGAAGTGCATGGGTAGCTGCGAATTAGCACTGGAATCAGTATCAAGGCAACTAACTCTCTTAACAGCTCAAGCATGAAAGAAGCGCCACCATAGACAGGACCAAAGGCGTCACCCATTAAGATACCAGCCAGAGAGTACCAACCAAATCCAGAAGACATTGCCAAGGCTTTGAACAGAGGGATATCTAGGATGTAAGCCGCGATTACACCACCTAACATTGAGGTGATGATAATGGTGATTGCGATAACCATACCGTGCTTGTTGAGTAAGATCTGACGAAGTGTGAGTCCGCTATTACGCAGCTGAATGCCGATAAAGAATAGAAGAACAAACAGAATCCATTCGCTTGCGGTATCAACCCAATCAAGGCCAATAGGCAGCACTAAGCCAGCGATTAGCCCTGAACCTACCACTAAGATGAGTTTTGCAGATTCCATCGCCATAGAAGAGAGGGGAAGCTTCTTCTTGCTACTGTCGGTTTTGAGTGGCAATAACTTATCAATAGCGGGCAGTGCCATTAGGTTACATACGCTTAAGCAGACAAAGAAAGTGACGGTATATAGCAGGATTGTCTGCAGGTTACTGCCTAGGTTATCGAGGGCGGCTAAGCTTAGTCCCATTAACGCCAGAATCACGTAGATCAACCGCGATGTTGAGCGGTTGATAAATTCTAATGTCTGAGCGTTCGAAATTGCAAAAAGATACCCCACGACGAGTGGCGCAAATATAAAGATCATCCCTGTAAACATGCTTTCCCCATTGCATTTACTTCATATTACACTTACTTGTAATTTAACAGTGACTTAGAAGCCGCTAGTATTGATCACGTCGCTTAGCTTTGCATTAAAATCATGCTTGCTCAAGTTGCTTAATTTATAAAGCACCTCTGCACCTGTCACGTTAAGTTCAACTTCGTGATCATCGATGTTCTCATCCTTGTTTCTGAACATCAGCAGGTGGTTAGCGATTCGAGCGATATCTAAGTAAGAGACTTCACGCTGTTCGTGGTTATTGATGGTATTGCTGCACACATCAATAAAGTCGCTGTCGAAGCCCCAACGGTTAAGCACCAATTTACTGGTAGCAGAACATTGGCCTTGGAAGATTTGTAGAGCGATGTCGTGATCTAGGTAATTGCCATTTTCGAGGTAGAGGTGGTATTCGCTAACCAAACAGAACAAACCAATATCAGCCAGTAATCCAACAAGCAGCGATTTTTCATGCTCAAGGTAACGGTATTCAGTAGGGGAGAGCTCTTTGAAGCTGTTGGTAACAAGCACCATAGTAGCGCCCAGCTCTTTTGATACAGAAGCGCTCTGAACCAATACCTTATTACATTCTTTACTGAGGTTGACTGAGTGTTTGAGTTGCTCAATAGCCTGAGCCGTCACGATGTCACGTACTCTTAATATGCCAAGGCGCGACACCGCCGTCATAATATCAACACAAGTAATATTACGTCGGTTAAAGACCACAGAGTTAGCCACACGAATGACAATAGCAGCGAGGCCTGGGTCTTCGAGTAAGCACTCGGCAACGTCAGCAATCCCAGTTGATTCAAGGGTACAAAGCGATTGAATCTTCAGTACAACGTTAGGGATAGGAGGAAGTGTTATTTTTCCCGCTGAGATAGAATGTCCAACAAGTTGGGCAAACTCTGATTCTAGACCCTTTAAGAGAAGAGTCTTATTTTGAGGTAGCCAGAAAAACGATAAATGATTCATATAAAAAGTAAAAACAGGTCTGTCCTGCCATTTTACAAGCCACGATGCTGCGAGGCAATACTCACCCGTCTACATAACCTTTAATAATTTGAACCGGTGTATCACTAGGTGTCCAAATTCAAGCATGGTTTGATAGTTTACTGTGAAGTCAATCATGAAAAACCGGAATACTCAATTGATTGATGTGAACTAAGTCCAGACTTATTTTTCTTTTCGAAGTATCATTTATTTAAAGGTGGAAAACGAAACCATAATATTCACCTATAGAATAAAAAAATAGATTTAAAATTTTCGCATAACAAGCTGCTTGTCTGGTGATCAACCTAATCGGGGTAATTTGATTAAGGATCAACGGATATGACCGAGACAGCATTTATTAATTACGTGAATCAATTTGGTGAGCATCAAAAACGTTCTATGTTCGGAGGTATTGGCCTCTTTCAAAATGACGCTATGTTCGCTTTATTGAGTGAAGGTTGTTTATTCATTAGAGGTGGAAAATCATTAGATAAAAAACTGACCGATCTTGATTGTGAAAAGTATCGTCATGTAAAGAAGCAGACAACAGCAACCGTAAACTATTACGACATTACGGATCTGTTTACCTGTGAACATCCTGAATTGGATAGTATTATTCGTACTTCAATCGATAATTCAATTCAGCAGCGTAGCTTCAAGAAGTCATCAGCTAGCCGTAGATTAAGAGATCTACCAAACATGCAGCTTACGTTAGAGCGCATGGTTAAAAAGGCGGGTGTGGATGATGTTTCAATGTTTATGCAGTTGGGCGCACCTGAAGTGTTTAATAAGGTTCGCGAAGCGTACGGAAACGATGTTGACCTAAAACTACTTTGGAAATTTGCGGGTGCAATTGATGGTATTCACTGGAAACTATTACAAGAGCCACGCAAGCAGCAATTACTAAAGAGCTGCCACTAAAGAAGTTTACCTTATATGCTTAAGATTACTGTTAATAAATAAAAACCGAGGAATGTCCTCGGTTTTTTTGTTTCTGTCTTAGCCGGATTTCTTAAAAGACTAAGTATCAAAAGGCTAAGTGCTCATAGAGAGCTTATTTGCTAGGGCTTGAGCTTTAAGTATTAGTACTTGAAGCGAACAGTGAACATAAGTTGGTCACCGTAGAAGTCGTTAATACGAGCTTCAGCACCTAAAGAGAAAAGCTCTGTAGAGTGGAAACGCGCGTAAACAGAACCTGTCCAATCATCGTTGTCATCGATAGAAACGTAACCACCTTTACCACCAACTTCTAGTTGTGGACCAAGCCATTGGCGAACACCAATGTTGATTTCCATACCGATATCAGTAGAGCTTGAGTTCTCAGGTTGAACGATACGAGCTAGCATTTCACCTGTTAGGTCTGCCCAGTTGTTTAATGGAGCGTGGAAACCAAGACCTACAGCTGAGTCGTAATCGCTTTCAAATTCTGAATCGATACGTGCTATAGCGTGAGCGTTCGGGTGAATGGACTTACTGAACGCACCACCAAATGTTACTGGGCTAGCACCGATACGTGCTTCAAAGTAATCATAGTTAAAGTTGCTCATTACCTGTGGTTGTTCATCAACAGCTAGTGCTTGACCAGAAGCCAATAGCATAGCGGTAGTAAGTAGAATTTTGCGCATAACGACCGTAAACCTATATTAGTGTTAATTCCTTTGGTTTGAGACAAATCGGCAAACCATAAACATTGAGACAGTTTAATCTAACTCACGGAAAAGTAATCCTTTAAAATGTAAAACCTTACTCATTTAGTTAAAAAACAAGCAAATTAAGGATCAGTATGTAACGGAGATCTCATGTTTAGGGCGAATGAGAAAAATAGACGAGCGAATTATCCAAAATTTGTATACATTCGGAAGGTTTTTATATCGGATGACGCTATTCTCAGTATCCATTAACCAATCAGTGCTATTCACCAAAACTGGTGCGTTTATCCGCCATTGAAGTCAGTATGCGCTCGGTATCTAAGATGGAAATCCAGTTTAGCAATTGCTTGTCGTTGGCAATGACATAGTCAGTCAATTGTTGAGTAATCGTGTCTCTCAGTTGGTCGCCTTGCCAAGGTTTTGAAATATAGAAATCAAGTGCTGCGTTGTTAATGGCTGTGACGGTATCTTCTAGCCCAGCTTGCCCGGTGAGCAACAGCTTACGCGTTGGTTTAGTAGCGTCGTGTTGGTTGAGTTCGATCAGAAAATCAATGCCGGTTTCTTCTGGCATGATGTGGTCGCATAAGATTAACGCGAGCTTAATACCATCTTGTCCCATTTCTTTGATTACTTGCTTGGCTTCATCGACCGACTCTGCACCTTCAACCAGAAAGTTCTCTTCAAATATCGCCAAGTCCTGAAGGACACTATTGAGAACTTCAGGTTCATCATCGACACATAAAATTAGGTACTTATTCATGAGGTGCTCCTTATTGTTTGAATGGAAGCCACACTTGCATGTTTGTATGGCTGCCTACCTCTGACTCCACCAAAATAAACCCTTGATGAGCCGAAACGATTTGTTGAGAAATGGATAACCCAATCCCTAAACCAAAGTTGCCTTCTTTTTTAGTCGTGAAATTTGGGTTGAAAATGGTGTTGATGTCTTCTTTGGCAATGCCGTGGCCAGTATCGGAGATTTGCACCACAAGAAACGCGTCGTCGCCTTTTGTCTGTTGAGAAGTGGTGATGGTCACTTTTCCTCGTTCAGATAGGGCATCGAGCGCATTGGAGATAAGGTTGGTCCACACTTGTTGCAGCGAGAGCGACTGGCACAATAAAGGCGGTAAGTCGGTATCGTAATGCTTTTCGAGTTGGTGGTGTTTAAGCCTGTTTTCGAAGATCACTAAGGTATCTTCAAGCCCTTCGTGGATATCTGTGTAGTGGCGAACTTCTTCATCTTCTCTAGCATAGCTTTTTAAGCTTTTGACCATATCGGCAATACGCTTGCTGCACACTTGAATTGAGCGGATAGAGTTTCCAACATAATGGTAATGCTCTAAGTCATTGAGCAGCTCTTTGCCTGCGACAGGGGACGCCTTTAATGTGTTTAGAACCGTAGAGTCTTGGCTTAGGTTTAGTCTCACGGCTTTTTTTGCTAAAGCACGGTCATTAATCGTCGACGTAAGATGCTTTACGAGCTGTCTTTCTTGGGCTGTTGATAGTGGCTTAGCTAACTTTGAATGTGCCAGTACGTCAGTCCCTTTATTGGACTCTGGAACGGATAGGTTTGCCAATATTTGGTCGAGATGGTCTGACAGAGTTTCGATGCTTCTTAATATGGCAGCAATCGGGTTATTCAGCTCATGTGCGACTCCCGCGACTAGCTGCCCGAGCATCGCCATTTTCTCTTTCTCGATCAGTTGTTGATGTGCAGACTCTAATGATTCTAGTGTCTGCTGCAGTTTGATCTTATTGGTGATGCTGCGTTGCAAACGTCGATTAAAATGACGGAGCAATAGATTGGTAAATAAAGGCAGCAGGGTATTGTTTGAATGCATCACCTGAGCAAAGCTATCTTTATCCAGTTTGATAACGCGAGTCTGCGTTAGGGTGATCGCCGTAGAAAACGAAGGCTCGCCTGTTACAAATGACATCCCGCCAACAATGTTCCCTTTGGAGTGACGTACCACTTCCCGCTGTTGCCCAAGTTCATCTTTCTTATAAAGAGCTGCTTCACCCTCAATGATCAGCCATAAAAAGCGATTGTCTTCGCCTTCCACAGTGAGTAGATGCTCGGGGGAATAGTCACGAATGGCCTTAGTTTTGTCATCTTTTGAAAACACATCTTGTAAGGCACTGACGACACGTTCTGCAAGGGCATTATCAGAAAGCTGGTGGTAGTCGTGAATGAAACCCGATTGGAAAGAGTGAATCTTTTGCTCAATGTGCGCTCTGAGTAAGCGTTGTTGATCCAATGCATCGCTGTAAGAGAGCAGGTTTTCTGAGTCGTATTGGATAACAAAAGAGGTCAGCTCTTTTTGCGCTGATTTGAACAGAACCTGATCTTGAACCGGTTTGGTTAAACAGTGGTTGAGCCTACCTTCATTCACAGCGGTTAAAATGGATTGAATGTCTGACGAAGCGCTGACTAATATCGTTCTTGCGGTATTACTATGGGGCAGCTGTTGAAGTTCAATCAGGAATTGCACGCCATTAAATTCAGAATGATGATGAGTGATCACCAAGGCAACGGTTTGGTTGTGATCATGAATATCTTCTAATGCGTGATGTGCGTCTTCTATGTTCTCGGCAGTATAAATATCGAATACAGAAGCCAACGGAGCCAGCTCCGAACGTATTCTTTCAATGCTAACCGGATTATTGTCCAAACAGATAACAGCGTATTGATTCACAGCTCAACCTTAATAGTAGCGACGTCTTTAGCCTAGCAAGAACCGCCGAATAAGGATGAGAGCTAGCCGTTAATTTATTGAGGCAATTGAAGTATCGAGCAATAGACTGATTTAACTCAATGTTTCTTGTTTGCTACTGATGGGTTAGACTAAAAAAAACAGACACGTGTAGAAAGAGAACTCATGGAACAGTTAAGAAAAATTGGTGCAATTGGCGGAGCAATCTCACTGGCACTTTGTTGGCCGCTAGCGGTTGGGCAAATTGGACAAAATGCGATTACCGATGGCGTTGCAAAGCTTAACAATTCAAGCATTCAAGCTGAGATCGTGGAATACGATAGAGGTTACTTGTCTTCCAACGTAACCACTCGTTTAACTGTGACGGATGAAAACCTGAAAGAGCAACTTGCGATTGATGGGTTGCCGAGTGAGTTTGTCATAAATAGTGCGGTTAGCCATGGTTTGGTGAGTCTAAATGCACTGTCGACGTTTGAGAATACCGATATTCTGCCTTTAACTCTGACCACTAGTACTGAGCTAAACGGCAACACTGACTTTAACTTTGAGTTAAGCCAGTTCAATCACCAAGGTTCTGATGAGAATGGGACTTCGGTCTCGATCACTAAATCGAATCTTTCTGGCCATGCGACTGTTTTAGGCCAAGTTGATTACGAGCTTTCAATCCCTTCAGTTCAAATTGATTTTGAAACCGGTGAAGAGGTAACGCTGTCTAATCTGAAAGGTGTGGGTTCAGGCCAACAAGCGAAAGGCTACTGGTTAGGTACTCAGAATTTTACTATCGATAGCTTCTTGGTTTCAGATTCTGCAATGCAGCCTTTCATGACCATTGAAAATTCTAAGTACGATTTTGAATCACATCTAGATGAAGCAACTAAGCGTCTGCGCAGCAACCTCAAGCTGGATATCGCAAACATCGAGACCAGTGAAGGCCAGTTGAACAACCTAAACGTCGATTTTGAAATGTCGAAGTTGGATAGCGAGTCGTTTGAGAAAATCTTTGAGATTTACCAATCTAATCCTGTGATGACGCAAGAAGACGTTGCAGAGATCATTCCATTTATCGATATCCTGTTTGCTAAAGGTTTCGACCTTTCAATGAACAACATGTCGTTAGAGTTAGGTAAGGGACAGTTCGAATCTAAGTGGTTGGTGAGCGTGCCGGAAGGGACCGAAAACATCAGCAGCAACCCTTCGATGATCATGCCTGCATTAACGGGCAACGTTCACTCTAGCTTCTCAAATGAACTTGTTGAAGAATACCCATTCATCCGTGAAGGTATCGATGAATTGCTTGTGATGGAAATGATCAAGGAAACAGACAGTGGTTATGAAATCAGCGCTGACTTAGAAAATGGAAACCTAGTGTTCGAAAATGGACAAGAAATTCCATTAATCGCTCTACTTATGCCGGTTTTGGTTCAATAAACAGAGCAGGCGTGAATACTGATAGGGTGATTTAGCAGGTTAAGCTTAAACATTTTATACGGTACAAAACAAAAGAGGTCTTAAGACCTCTTTTGTTGTTTTTATGTTGGGTAAAACATGGTATTACTTGCATAGTTATTATTTAGCAGGAGCAATCATCCCCATGGAACTTACATTAGATAACGTATTCAACTTCAGTGCTGGCCCAGCTGCACTGCCTAAACCGGTAATGAAACAAGCGCAAGCGGACTTTATTGATTGGAATGGTTTAGGGACTTCCGTGATGGAAATCAGCCATCGCAGCAAGGAATTTATTCAAGTTGCTGACGAGTCCGAACAGGACCTACGTGATCTTCTGAACATCCCAGACAACTACAAAGTTCTTTTCTGTCAGGGGGGCGCTCGTGCTCAATTCGCTGCTGTTCCTCTAAACCTTTTAGGTGATGCGACGAAAGCGACTTACATTGATGCGGGTTACTGGGCAGAAAGTGCAGTGACTGAAGCGAGCAAATATTGCGAAATCGATGTATTCAACGCGAAGACGTCAATTGATGGTAAAGCAGCGGTTGTTCCAGCTAAAGATTGGAAAATTGACCCGGAAGCTGCGTATGTACATTTCTGTCCGAATGAAACCATCGATGGTATTGAAATCAGCGAGCTTCCTCAAACGGATAAGCCAATCGTAGCGGATATGTCATCTAACATTCTGTCTCGTAAGATTGATGTGTCTCAGTACGGTGTTATCTACGCGGGCGCGCAAAAGAATATCGGCCCTGCGGGTATCTGCATTGCAATCGTACGTGATGATCTACTCGAACTCGCAAACGACGTGTTGCCGAGTATTCTGAACTACAAAGTACTTGCTGAAAAAGACTCAATGTTCAACACACCACCAACGTACGCTTGGTACCTATCAGGCCTTGTGTTCAAGTGGCTGAAAGCTCAAGGTGGCGTTGAAGCGATGGAGTTGGTGAACAAAGAGAAAGCAGCGCTGCTTTACGATGCAATCGATAGCTCAGCTTTCTACAAAAACGATGTTCACACTGCAAACCGTTCTAGAATGAACGTGCCGTTCCAACTGGCGAAACCTGAGTTAGATGGCAAGTTCCTAGAATTGGCTGATGCTGCAGGTCTGAAATCACTGAAAGGGCATAGAGCAGTAGGTGGAATGAGAGCTTCACTTTACAACGCAATGTCTCTGGAAGGCGTTCAAGCGCTGGTTAGCTTCATGAAAGATTTCGAAGAGAAATACGCTTAATCGATGATAGGGCTTTGACTGATAAATTGCTTATTTGATTTTTATTGTGTCGAATGCACCGAACGAGATAGATGCCGCTTTTGCGGCATTTTTTTTGTCGTTAATAATAAAGGGTATGGTATGTTGATTTATTGTAAGAACAGTCATCCAGAGATATGACGGATGTATCAGAATGAGCAGACCTTTCTCTTAAAGCGAGAGTATCAACTGTTATTTAGGCACTTTTTACTATATAACGTGTCGCCCAAAGCTAGGTCTCTAATCATGAGCAGTGAGCGATAAGCCGCATCGCCCGGTTTATTGATGGGCGATTAAAATCCAACGTCTAATTTTTACCACAAGGAACCAAGTGTGAGGTTATTGAGTCTATTTGCGATGCTATTTCCGGCCGTTGCTTGTTCGTCCACACTTGAAATATGGGCTGGTATTAATTATGAAACGGCCGATTATGTAAAAGAACATATCGAAGCGATGACTGATCATCGTGTAGAAATTCGTTCGTTTGACGTCAACAGTATTCGTTCTGAACTGCTTGTTGCTGATCCTAGAGACAATACCTTTCCCGACGCCATCTGGGTTCCTTCTGACTTCTTAGGTCTAACTGAATATATCGATTTAGCGACGCTTCCTGATGCTTGGGTCGATACCCAACGCTATGAGAAAAAAGCGCTCGATGCAGTGGTCATCAACGGTGAGCTTAAGGCGTTACCGGTTGGTATTGGAAACCAAGTCGTTCTGTATTCGAGCAAGCCTCAAGCGCAAGTCGTGACATGGGAGAGCCTAATTGAACGCTCTGCTCAGTCCGATCAAGTGAGCGTGCTTTTTCCCAATCCAAACATGTACTTCTATCTAGCTTTCTATCAGCTTTTTTCTGAAGACTTATTATCGTCGAAGAATGTTAATGGTGAAGGGTTAGTTGCTATCTTTGATTTCATCGACATGTTGCAGCAGAAAAAAGTCATCGAATCATCGTGCAGCGATATTTGCGCGAGGCAGAGGTTCATCAATGGGGAAGTCGAGTTTTTGATTGACGGTGATTGGGCGTTCAGCGAACTCGATGCCGCCTTTGGTCGAGATTTGTACATCAATTCGTTGCCGACCTATCGTGGTGAAAGTATGTCTTCATTTAGTGGCGCAAAGGTTTTTGCTTTCACGGAAAAAGGCATGCAAAACCCAGATAAGAAATTGGCTTTGAAAGAAGTCGTTCAATACCTGCAATCAAACAGTTTCACCTATTTAGCTCACTCGAGTGCCATGGTTTCGCCGTTTTATGAGGTTAATCAACGCCGTGTTGAGGAAGGTAACCAGACACTTTCAAATATGTACGATGAGTTTCAAGCATCGCAAATGATGTCGAGTGACTACAAGATGGCGATCGTTTGGGAGGCATCGGCTCGGGCGTATCAGCGTTACAAGTCAGGGATGCCAAAGAGTGAACTGCATAAGTTTTACAATGATTTTGTTCAATATTACTCGGCGAATATGAGGGTAAGAGATTGAAGCTATCATTAAAATACACCATGGGCTTGGTGTTGCTGGCTTGCTCAATGCTTCCTGTTTACCTAGCGGGACAGTTGATTCTCAATAAACAAAACCAAAGTTCTTTAGAGCAAAAAGAAACCAAGCTGGACAACTCTACGACCGGTATTCGTCAAACCGTACAAGAGCAAATTAAGCTGACGGCGAGCCTAACTCAATGGTATTCGCATGACCGATCATTGATTAAAGCGGGTGGTAATATCTTTTTCTCGAGTGTTGTTTGGGACAAGATGGATAGCTTCAATGCGCTAGCGGAGAGTGTGTCCGCGACTTATATTCTGGACCAAAACTGGAAGCCCATTTATGACAGCCAAGGCAGCTTGTACCATTTTGAGCAGAGCCAGTTATTAGAAAGCTTGAAGCGTCCTCAATCGGTTTATGGGCAAGGGAAATTGTTCCACACCGAGTTTACCGAAACTGAAGTGGCGGATAATGCCGCTGCAGGTATCGCTTTTGTCGCGCCGATTTTACCTTATCGTTTGATAGAAGGTTCTACATACACGCCGCAGGGTTATCTTGTGGTTCTTATGGGGTATGACAGACTTAAGACTAAAGTGACGCCTTTCCTTTATCAAAATGAGTCGGTTGAGTTTAACTATATTGATTCAACGGATGCTCAATCTTCTGAACAAAGTGCGAACATTATCTCTATCGACAGCACATTCTTTACCGACAAATTGGTACTGAACGTCAAACATCATATTTCCGACAGTGAGCGTTTATTAGAGATGCAACAAGCTCAGGTGGTCTTTGTCAGAATATTGGTGGCGACGCTTGCCATCTCGATTGTGTTTGCTCTGTTCCTAAGCCGCTGGTTCTCAGGGCAGTTAAACTTGTTGGCTGAATCTGTTACGTCGTATTCGCACAACCAGTCACCGACTCATAGTGTGGATGAACATCGTTTTACAGAGTTCGTCACGCTGAGTCGTTTATTGGAAACCTTGTGGGGTCGCATACAATACCAAGTCCGTGAGCTTACCGAAAGTAACGATAAACTCGAAAGATTTAATGTTCAGCTAGAGGACTTAGTCGAAGAGAAAACCAGCAAGTTAACTAATTCGCTCGCGCGTGAAGAATCCCAGAAGCATCGTATTTTGAAGATCGTTCAGTTTGCATCATCAAGACACGCGGCTGAATATCGGTTGATTCCTCAAATGGTCGATCAAGAGTTAAAGACATTACTTGTTCAACATTCGATTCAGTTTCATTTTAACCGGACTGGCGAGGCTGACCTGATACTCTGTGACTCACAGGGGACGGCGATCGGGTATTTTTGTTCAAGTTCATTTGATGTCCTCAGTGAAGAAGATCTTCTGATTTTTGACATGTACCAAAAACAGTTAGCTGGTTGGCTAGAGCTCGAAAATATTACACGGATTAACATGCCGACTGGCTGTTTGAATCGTAAAGCTTTTAATGAAGATCTCGAATTCAGTAAACGCAGCATTAACGACAATCAAAATCAGATTTCTTTGATCATTATTGATATCAATGGCTTGAAAACGACCAATGATGTTCATGGGCATGAGATCGGGGATGAGCTGATACAGCGCTGCGTAGACGTAATCAGCCACGAATTGACACCTGCCAGTAATCTATACCGTTTGGGTGGAGATGAATTTGCGGTGCTTACCTTAACGTCTGGTGAGTCGAGTTCGCTCAATGTCGCAAAGATGACTGAGCAGTTGTGCATTGCTCAGGAGCAACAGGCAATCGAGACTAAAGCGGGTATCTCTATTCCTGTCAGATTCTCGATTGGTGCAGCCTCTAGTAATTCAACAGACGTTGAGCAATTGTTCTCAGTCGCTGATGAGAATATGTATCAGCAAAAGCGTCTTTATTACCAAACGTTGTCTGTGGTTGGGAAGTAATAATGCCAATCACGCTGACAAATAGCGATCACGATTTTCGACGTCCATTAGAGCGGAACTGCTGCGGTGTGACGTTATAATATGTTTAAACGCTTATGGGAAATGCGCTTAGTCGGGCCAACCGTTGCTTAAACACAGACGATAAAAATGAAAAAGCCCACCAATGGAAAGTTGATGGGCTTTGTGTTTGTATTTAGCTTACGTAACTCAGCTAGAACCAGAAACTCTTCAGAGGCATCTCAGAGTCAAAGTGATGAGCAATTTGCGCTTGGAGTAGCTCAGCGGTCGCAATAGCGTCAGTTAATGCATGATGCGGCGTGTAGTCGGGCAGATGGTATCGACGACGACTCTGACCCAGTCTCACTGAAGCTGGCTTCTTACCTTTCAGCTTGTTCCACAAGCCGCCAGCCAGTTTATTTTGGATCTGAGATTCAATCTCCAGCGTGTCGAGGACTGGGAACTCAATGCCTTCACCGAGTCGCACTTTCAATGCATTGTCCAAAAAGTCACGTTCGATACGACGATAGTGAACCACAGGGATATGTCCCGCCATTGATTCTAAGATCTCGCCCAACACTTCGCTAAGGTCTGGCGCATCAATGATGTCATTGTGAGTGATGCCATGAATCACGACAGACTCTTCTTCAAGTTTCTGTTTTGGTCTTAGAGTCCAGTGTTTGGCTTGTCGCAAGTAGATGCGATTGAGCGTAAATGGCACTAAACCAATGGTAATGATGCCGTCTTTGTTTGGGTTTAACCCCGTTGTCTCAAAGTCGACAGCCAAAAACATCACTTCTGAAAGTGGCGTATCAGGCGCAGGAAGAGGCTGGCTATAAAAGTGCTTTAAGCGCTCGTCTCTCGCTCGTTCAAGCTTCTGAGCAAACTTAAATGGCCAATCGACCGCAGGTGATCTGAATAGTTTGTTCATAGGCCCTACTTAAACTTGTTGCTGGCTTGATAACGGAACTTAAGGAAGTTTTGCGCATTACTTAATATTTGGAATGCATCCTTTAGGTTACGTCGTTCGAAGTCAGACAGGTTCTCTGGCTCGATGTTGTTATCAGGCTCGATGTTGTTGTCGACATCGTGTGCTTGGTGGCGAATACGAACCAGAGAGATAAACTCCATCGCATCTTTCAAATCTTGAGCTCGGCCTTTTGGCAGAATACCGGCGTCAATAATGTCATCTAAGCGTTCGAACGAGTTCTTAGAGCGAGACGCTACCGCGAGCGAGTGAACACGAATCAAATCGGCGAGTGGCGCAGTACCACGACGCTTAAGGTTGATAGAGTTGTTGTGACGGCCATCTTTCTCCATCACGAAATCTTTGAAGAAGCCGAGCGGAGGTGTACGGTTGAGTGCGTTACGTGCAAGGCACGCCAAGAAGCGATTGTTCTTACGTGCGCGTCGAACAATAAAGCTGTTCAATTGCTCGGCCCATTTCAGACGACCATAAACGCCATCTAAGTCGAAGAAGATTGAAGCATTTAACAGTGCTTTCGGGTTTGGATCATCAATCCAATCGGCAAAGCACTCTTCCCATTGTCGACGAGTCATACGCCACGTTGGGTTAGTCGCCATGATGTCGCCAGTACAGTACACATAACCACACTGATCTAAGCCATCACAAATGAAGGTCGACAGCTCTTCAAAGTATTTACCGTGTTTTGCTTCGTCGTAGGTATCATCAAGAATGATTGCGTTATCTTGGTCTGTAACCAGCAGCTGCTCATCACGCCCCATAGAGCCGAGTGCGAGGAAACAGTAAGGAATAGGCGCCTTGCCCAATTTCTCTTCGCCCAGTTCGATAATACGTTGCTTAAAGCTACGGCCAATTACCGACATTGCAGTACCCACCATGTGGGCATTCGCATCTTCGTTAACTAAGCGCACAAAGCTGTCTTTCACTTGCTCGGATAGTACCTTCAGGTCTTCAATACTTTGTTGCTGGAAGATACTACTTACCAATAGCAGTGAGTTTTGAGATTCGTAACGAACAATATCGGTCGCTTCGATAATGCCAATCGGCTTCTTATCTTTAAGCACTGGCAAGTGGTGCACGTTGTAACGAAGCATGGTCATCATGGCTTCGTAAACATAAGCATTGTGGTCGAGTGAGATAACCTCTGGTGTCATTACGCTAGAGACTTCATCCGACGGGTCTAAGCCTTCAGCGAGTACACGAGTACATAAATCTCGGTCGGTGATGATGCCAATCACGGGTGTTGAGTCATCTTCATCATCTTCAACGATATCTGGGTCGATGATCAACAAAGAGGAAACATTATCCTGTGCCATCATGGTCGCAGCTTGCTGAATCGTGCGCGTTTTTTCGATCATTGGTGCTTCGCTGGTCAGCAGCGTTTTAACCTTGGATGTCGTTAAGTCGTTAGCGTCGTTGCTGTCTGAGTTGGCTTGGCGCAGTCGCGCGTTATCTTCTACTTCTACGAAATCGGCAAAGGAGTCGTAGTTGTCGTAGAGCTCTTGGAAGATAGGCTCAGGAATACAGTAGAGTAGGGTGTCTTCAGTCGCTTTAACTGGAAAACGCACCTTGTTGTTGGTCAGTAGGCCCATTTGACCGAACAAGTGGCCTTCATCCAGGCGGTTATAGAGTTCGCCTTTACGGCGGTAGACTTCGACTTCGCCACTTCGAACGATGTATAAGTCATGAATTTGATCACCAAAGTGAATGATAGGGGTATCTTGGCGGTAATAAGAAATTTCCACGCTACTGGTCACTTTCGCCAACATCTCCTCAGGGAGTTCTGTGAAAGGGGGGTATTGTGCCAGAAAGTTTTGAATCTCTAATAACTCAGCATCCATAATGATCATCCATTGGTTTGTATGATTTCATGGTACAACATTTGATAATATTTTGCCGTCACAAATCAATCTGTGAGCTAAAACCTTTTTAAAGTCTTATGGATAGACTAACCTTTCAATTAATGGAGTGACAGTTTAAGGATGATAAGAATGTCGAAGTGGAAGCTTAGTTTTGTATCTGCGGTTTTTATGTTTTCTCCAAGTTTGTGGGCGGACACTAACGCGGTGGATATTTTAGATTACGACCATATTTATGCCACGGCGCATTCGGGCAGTTTAAATGAAGATGCAGGCAGTAATAACAATGCCTCGTCTTATGGATTAGGCGTCAGTTACGCGATGACGGATGATTGGTTGCTGCTGGGAGACTACAGCGCACGCTTCATTCACCCTGATGACACCACAACTCGAATTGATACGCTGATGCCAGGTGTTGGTTACCGTTACAGCATTAAGAAAGATTTAGATATAGTGGCTTACTACCTGCTTGGTATCACGAAAGGTAAGGTTGAAGATAATGACACCAACCGAACTGAATCTTCAGACACCGAGTTCATCCAAGGGGTAAAAGCTGAGCTTAACTATGGATTTGCGAAACGTTGGATAGCTAACGGGAGTGTGCAAGTGAATCGAAGTGACCTGTTTGATGAACAGATCTATCACTTAGGTTTACGTTATCTAGTGACCAACAAGTTTGCGATTGGTGGGTCATACCAACATCGAGATGGTGAAGGTAAAATTCGTAGCGAACGTACTAACGAGCTAGGTGTGGAATTTTTCCTAGAGTATTAACTTACAAAGTATCTAAACCTGAAAGTGGAGACACAAAAAAGCCAGCTTAATTGCTGGCTTTTACACATCTATTGGTCTGTAAGTGCAAGCTTGTGGTCTGCAAATACAGGTTTCGCTTTTCGATTAAAGAACCGCAGCGATACCTTTACATAGAGGACCCATGTTTGACTTAGTCATACCAGCAACACTGATACGGCCAGAACCAACAATGTAGATTGCGAATTCGTCTTTTAGGCGAGTTACTTGCTCTTTGCTTAGACCTGAGAACGAGAACATGCCGTTTTGACGTTCGATGAATGTGAAGTCTGCATCAACACCTTCTGATTTCAGTGTCGTTACGAATAGTTCACGCATCTCTTGGATACGGTCACGCATTTCTGCCACTTCTGCTTCCCATTCAGCACGTAGATCAGCATCACCAAGGATGTGAGTAACGACAGCACTGCCGTGGGCTGGTGGGTTAGAGTAGATAGAGCGGATAATGCTCTTAACTTGAGAGAATGCTGTCGTTGCTACGTCTGCTGATTCAGCAACCAGAGTGAATGCACCAACACGCTCGTTGTACAAGCCGAAGTTCTTAGAGAACGAGCTAGCAACAAGGATCTCTTTGTTGTATTGAGCAAAAATACGTAGGCCAGCAGCATCTTCTTCAACGCCTTTTGCAAAACCTTGGTAAGCAAAATCGAATAGAGGAAGCAGTTTCTTCTCAGCAACCAGTTTAGCAAGAACTTCCCACTCTTCAGTTGTTGGGTCGATACCTGTTGGGTTGTGACAGCAGCCGTGAAGAAGAACGATATCGCCTTCAGAAGCTTTCTCTAGGTCAGCAACCATGCCAGCGAAGTCTTTGTCTTTAGTTTCAGCGTTGTAGTAGCTGTATTGAGCAGTTTCGATACCCGCAGCTGCGAAAACGCCGTTGTGGTTAGCCCAAGTTGGGTTACTGATCCAGATTTTCACTTCGCCCAGTTGGCGCTTGATGAATTCACCCGCTACGCGAAGTGCACCTGTACCACCTGGAGCTTGTGCTGTTTTAGCGCGTTGAGATGCAACGATCTCTGCGTCTGAACCGAAAAGAAGTTTCTGAACCGCTAGACCGTATTCAGCTGTACCTTCAATCGTTAGGTAAGATTTGGTTTTTTCGTTTTCAAGAAGTGCAGCTTCTGCTTTCTTTACTGTTTTAAGTACTGGTGTTTGACCATCTTCATTTTTGTAGATGCCAACGCCAAGGTTGATTTTCTCTGCACGAGAGTCTTTTTTAAACTCTTCAGTAAGGCCGAGGATAGGATCGGCGGGAGCAGCTAACACTTTTTCAAACATAATCTTCATCCATGTCAATTGAGAGGGGATAGTATCTATGGGTAGTTATACCTGTATGGAATTTTTAAGACAATACGAAGTGAACAGAAAGACCAAAAAAAATCCATTTCAATCAGATTTATTGACTAAAGAGGATATTTGATAACAAAACACCCTACGGATTAACCTATAGGGTGCAAGAAGTTAGTGGATTTTGAATAGATTACGCTGGTTGAGCAATAAAGCTTTCGCGCTCGAGTTCACTCGCTACATTTTTGCCATCTTTGTAGGTCGCAGCAATTGAAACAAACGCTTGTTCTACGACCAGAAAAGCTTGGACAACTTGCGGATCAAAATGCGTCCCATTGCCCTCTAAGATGATCTGTTTAGCTTGTTCATGAGTAAAGGGTGGCTTGTAGACTCGCTTCGAGATGAGCGCATCATAAACATCAGCTAATGCCATTAAACGGCCAGATAACGGGATATCTTCACCAGACAACTGATTAGGATAACCACTGCCATTCCATTTCTCGTGGTGAGTCAGAGATATCTCCTTTGCGACTCTTAAGAAAGAGCTACTTCCCAACTGCTTTTCTGCAATAGATAACGCTTCAGCCCCAATCGCGGGGTGACCTTTCATTATCTCAAACTCTTCGTCCGTCAATTTGCCCGGCTTCAATAACACACTATCAGGAACACCTACTTTGCCCACGTCGTGCAAAGGCGCAGATTTGTAGAGCAACTCGATGTAGTTTGGAGTTAACAAGCTTGAGTGGGTTTCTGATTTGCTGAGCTCTTGTGCGAGTACCTTGACGTACTCTTGAGTTCTTAGGATATGTGCGCCCGTTTCATTGTCTCGAGATTCAGCCAATGCCGATAAGCTCACAATGGCCACGTCACGTGTGGTTTTCACTTCGTTTTGCGCGGTTTCAAGGCTATCAAGCATGGTATTGGTCATAGATGCCATTGATCCAAGCTCGTTGTAGCCGAAAATAGGTAAGCGAACGCCTTGCTCGCCATTGGTGACTTTGTTTAATGCGTGCTCTTGGCTTAGGAGAATACGCTTAATTAGCTTACTCCAAAGCGTCATGATGGTTATCGCGTAGCCACCCAGTACCACAGCCAAATAAATAAACTCTTTGATCACGCTGATCTTGCCGGTGCCATCCAATAAGCGGTCAGGGTTGTGTTCTAGCCAGAAGATGTCTTTAACGGCAATCATCGTCAACATAGTCGTCAGTGTTACCAGAAGCACGATAACCAAGCCTATCATCTGCTTGACCAGTGAACTTCTTTCACCAACCAGTTGGAAGTCGAATTGTCCAGTCGTCTCCATTTTATCCATTTGGCTGAGCTTGGCATTCAATTGAAGAATGGTTCCGGTAAAGAAGCCGAATAGACTCATGCCAAACAGCACCTTCAAATTACTATCTATGGTGAATTCATAGCTTAAGTTGTAGTAGAGCGCGAAAGGCACACTTGCAGCAAAAAATAGCAGGGTATCGAGTTGCGTGAATCGGCCTTGCTTGACCAAGGTATGTTGCGCCAATGGGTAACGACGTGCGAGCCATAATAAGATAAACACAATACTGACTTGTGTGAAAATCTCTAACGTCGTTAAGCTATCGAGCATAGGGCACACCCGACTGCCATAGGTGCCAAACAGCACGCCAGCAATGACGTATAACTTAGTCGTTAGCGATTGATTGTAATTTGAAGTATCCATCGGTAAGCCTTTGTTCTCATTCTTATTAGATTTACGCATTCATTGATTCACGACTTTAGAATTGCGAATAATTAGCATAACTGACGTGAATAAGACCGGAGATTCTATCGATAGCTTTCGTGGATTGATACAAGAAACTGGTTTGTGTTAGAGATTTGTTAGCTAGGTGGGGGTTATTGCAGCATTTTTATGAAGATACTTGAATAGCCTCGGTCGAGGTTCGAGGCTATTCAGTCTGTGTATTGGGTTAGAATCGCGCGTGATTGAGTTTGCTATCTACTTTACCCCGTTACTTTTTGAGATTGATTTCAGCTTCGATTGAGCCGGTTTCAATCTCAGGGTGAGACGCTAGTTTGTCTGCAGCCCATTGGTTGATGTGTTTCAGAATAGCAGACACCGCGTGTTTTTCCGTTGGTGCTTGGTCTTGTTCGACATCGATCTTTTGCTTTGGATGTGAGCCTGTCGCATCTTCAGCAATATGGAGCCAATCTGGGTGCCAGTAATATGGCTGACCGCTCGGTGTTGTCCAACTGTGAACACCGTTTGACTCTCCTTTATAACTTAATTGGTCTGCTTCTATTTTTTTCATTGTTATCTCGCATGTTTTTGGGTTACATCAAATTATTGAGGTAGAAAGCCAACTTAGCTCCTACCTTGGGTACAAACTTAGCAAAGCTTACAAAGTTATCTGTGAATTAATTCACACTATTGTGGAAATTAGGTGCGATCATATGGATAGCAGCAATAGTTGTTGGCGTAAGTGATAAAATCACCGGCTCACAGAATTTCTCTAGGTAGTACAATTAGATGGCGCGTTATGAAGAGCTTGCAAAGGATATTCGAACTCAGATAGCCAACAATACGTGGCGATCCGGAGAGAAGATCCCTTCGGTACGCATGAGTTGTCGAAATTACAACGTCAGCAATAGTACTGTCTTACAAGCCTACCAGTTGCTAGAAAGCGAAGGGTGGATCATCGCTAAACCTCAGTCGGGCTACTTTGTAGCGCCAAGGCTGGACGGCGTTGACTACGCACAGCCACTCGTTAGTGAAAAGAAAGCCATTAATGACCGCTTATTTGATTTCTTGAAGTCGAGTTCAGCCGAAGGTGTGATTCCTTTCGGCTCTGCATTCCCAGATCCCGACCTTTTCCCGTTACCTACCTTGACTCGAAACCTTGCCAGCGCGGGTAGGAAGATGACTGGCGCGAGTGTGATAAATAATTTACCACCGGGCAGTGAGTCCTTGAGAAGGCAAATCGCACAGCGTTATCTGCAGCAAGGGATCACGGTTAATCATCAAGACATCGTGATTACGTCGGGTGCTATGGAGGCGCTCAACTTGAGCCTGCAAACGGTCACCAAGTCGGGTGATAACGTCGTGATTGAGTCTCCCGCATTCTATGGTGCTCTGCAGGCTGTCGAGAGGCTCGGGCTTAACCCGATCGAAGTGGACGTTTGCCCAATCAATGGGTTGAATATAGAGCAGTTTGAAAACGCGCTACAAAACCAAGATGTTAAAGCGTGTTGGCTGATGACGACTTTTCAAAACCCAACGGGAACCAGTTTGTCGGAACAGGCAAAGCGCCGTGTGGTAGAGATTGCAGAACAGCATGGAACCTACATTATTGAAGATGACGTGTATGGCGATCTTTATTACGAAGGGCATAAGCCGAAGCCACTAAAGGCCTTCGATAAGACCGATTCCGTCTTGCTTTGTGGGTCGTATTCAAAAAGTTTGTGTCCTGGTTATCGAGTAGGGTGGGTTGTGAACACGCGTTTTAACGACGCGATTCAAAAGTTACAGCTTCTTTCTACGTTATCGAGTAGCGCTCCTGTTCAACTTGGTGTCGCTCATTTCTTAACGCATGAAAGCTACGACAATCACCTTCGTAAACTGCGTAAAAACCTTGTCGTCAGGAAAGAGCGATTTATCGATGTCATTAAGCAGTGCTTTCCGCATTCAATAGAGATTGAAGAGCCGGCTGGTGGCTACTTGATATGGATTCGCTTTTCTGAAAAATTCGACAGCCAACAGTTTCATCAACTGGCTATCGAGCAAGGCATTAGCGTTGCATCTGGCGATCTGTTTAGTGAGCATGGCAGAGTGGATAACGCGATACGATTGAACTTCTCTTATGAACTGACAGAAGAGAAAGAACAGGCGCTCATCTGGCTTGGCAAACTGGCACATCAACTTACGCACTCGTAAAACCTTAAGTCCCTCATAAAAAAGACAATCATTCCAACTGTACGGGTTGTTTGTGGGGTAACTGTACGCCTAATTGACCAAAGAGTTGTGATTCAATAACGGTAGACCAAATATTGGAGATACCGTTATGTTGAAAATGACTATGGGAAATGAAGTTAAGCTGATTATTGTCGCTATTGTGTGTGCGCTTCTGCTTATTCTCGGCCACGTACTGCTGGCAAAAGCATTCGCTGATATGGCGTGGGCGGAATACACCACTGCCGCGATCCCATTCGTTATGATGGCAATCTGCGGTCTTGCAATAAAATACGCTATCGACCAAGATGTGGATTAGCTTTTGAAATAATGAGTCTCAGATAGTGGCACGCAGAAGCATCTGGACTCGTTTTATTCCGAACATAAAAAAACCTCCGCAAGTGCGGAGGTTTTTGTTTGTTCTTAACTTTTAATATCGAATAGGTTTCGAATTAGAAGTTTGCAGAGCGTGGTGTACGTGGGAATGGAATCACGTCACGAACGTTACCCATACCTGTTACGTAAGATACTAGACGCTCGAAACCAAGACCGAAACCAGCGTGTGGCACTGTACCGTATTTACGTAGGTCGCGGTACCAGCTCATGTGCTCAGGGTCGATACCCATAGCAATCATACGCTCGTCTAGAATGTCTAGACGCTCTTCACGTTGTGCACCACCGATGATTTCACCGATGCCTGGTGCAAGTACGTCCATTGCTGCAACTGTTTTGCCGTCGTCGTTTAAGCGCATGTAGAAAGCTTTGATGTCTTTCGGGTAGTTCTTAACGATAACAGGTGCTTTGAAGTGCTCTTCAGCTAGGTAACGCTCATGCTCAGAAGACATGTCGATGCCCCACTCAACGTCAAACTCAAATTTCTTACCAGAGTCTAGTAGGATTTGGATTGCGTCAGTGTAGTCAACTTGTGCGAAGTCAGCGTCAACGAATTGCTCTAGACGAGTAATTGCTTGCTTGTCGATGCGAGAAGCGAAGAATTCAAGGTCGTCGCGGCGCTCTTCAAGAACAGCAGCGAAAACGTACTTAAGCATGTCTTCAGCCAGTTTCGCTACATCGTTAAGGTCTGCAAACGCAACTTCAGGCTCAACCATCCAGAACTCAGCTAGGTGGCGGCTTGTGTTTGAGTTTTCAGCACGGAACGTAGGACCGAACGTGTAAACCTTGCTTAGTGCACAAGCATAAGCTTCAGCATTAAGTTGGCCAGATACTGTTAGGAACGTCTCTTTACCGAAAAAATCTTCGTTGAAGTCTACGTCGCCTTTTTCAGTGCGTGGTAGGTTTTCCATGTCTAGCGTAGAAACACGGAACATTTCACCAGCGCCTTCTGCATCAGATGCAGTAATAAGCGGAGCAGAAGTCCAGAAGAAACCTTGCTCGTGGTAGAAACGGTGAATCGCTTGAGATAGACAGTTACGTACACGTGCTACTGCGCCAATCACGTTTGTACGTGGACGTAGGTGAGCAACTTCACGAAGGTACTCGATAGAGTGACGCGTCTTAGCCATTGGGTAAGTGTCAGCGTCTTCAACCCAGCCTACAACTTTAACGTCAGTTGCTGCTAGTTCGAAGTCTTGACCTTTCGCAGGAGACTCAACAATCTTACCCGTTACTTCAACAGAGCAGCCAGTTGTTAGCTTTAATACTTCGTTTTCGTAATTATTAAGATTATTAGGAACCACGGCCTGAATCGGGTCGAAACAAGAGCCGTCATAAATGGCAAGGAAAGAGATTCCAGCTTTGGAATCACGACGTGAACGGATCCAGCCGCGAACAGTTACTTCACTGTCTACCGCTAGCTTGCCGCCAAGTACGTCTGTTACAGGCGCGTAAGTCATGTTGATTTCATTCTCCATTGAGGGACAAATTCAACTCAAAGTCTCTGGCATTGCTGCAAATAAATATACATTTGCACAATAATTAGCCGAAACATCAAGTTGTATAAACTTTTTAAATCGATTGAACATATTACCTGTCATACCGACAGCTTCAACCTTTATTCTTGCTTGGTGAAAGAAATATTGTGTCTACTGACGATAAATAGGTTTGAGGGTGTGTTTTTTGTTCGATCTTAGCGTCAGCCTTACCTTTCACCCTATGTGAGCTGCTGAACGAGCATGGCGTAATCGAAACCTTTGTTTTCAATAATGGGAGTGTGATTGTGTTGAGACTCACTCTATATTGGCGCGGATTCAGTCATTTTGGACTTGATCACCTTCTTAATTTCCCACTAAAGTACAAGAGGAGTTTAATATCTACGTGTTAATTACGCCGCCTTAACCCCTGCATTCTCTCTACACCCGCACTTTTCGAGCGCTCGCTCATTCAAGAAAAACAGTCGATCAAATTATGTCTCAACAAGGCAGGACTGGCTGTACAAGTAAAAGAGAATTACATGCTTAATTATTTAAAAAAACACTGGTTATCAAACGTTAAAGGAGATTCATTATCTGGGATTGTGGTTGCACTCGCATTGATCCCTGAAGCCATCGCATTTTCAATTATTGCAGGCGTTGACCCTAAAGTAGGGCTCTATGCCTCGTTCTGTATTTGTGTCGTCACTGCTTTGGTTGGCAGTCGTCCGGGAATGATTTCCGGTGCAACAGGCGCTATGGCGCTACTAATGGTCACTTTAGTGAGAGAGCACGGACTAGAATATCTACTCGCCGCTTCATTTCTAGCTGGCGTCATTCAGATCGCAGCTGGTTATCTCAAGCTTGGTAACCTGATGAATTTCGTTTCCAAATCGGTGATTACTGGATTTGTTAACGCGCTCGCCATTCTAATTTTCATGGCCCAACTTCCTGAATTAATCAACGTCCCTTCAAGCGTTTACGTGTTAGTCGCTTTGGGTTTGGCGATCATTTATCTGCTTCCTTATTTCCCCAAGTTTGGTCGCGCAATACCTTCTCCACTGGTCGCGATTGTTACCCTGACAATCATTAGTTTGCTCTTCGGCTTAGATGTGAGAACGATTGGCGATATGGGCAAGCTTCCCGATTCACTGCCTGTGTTCTTGATTCCTAATATTCCATTCACGTTTGAGACGCTTGCAACCATCCTGCCATATTCGATTGCTCTGTCTCTGGTTGGCTTGTTGGAATCCTTGATGACAGCGACCATAGTCGATGACCTGACTGATACTGAAAGCAATAAAAACAATGAGTGTAAAGGGCAGGGCGTTGCGAACATCGTGGCTTCCCTTTTTGGTGGAATGGCGGGCTGCGCAATGATCGGTCAGTCGATCATTAACATCAAATCAGGTGGCTTAACCCGATTGTCCAGCATGATCGCTGGGGTGGTTTTGTTGCTAATGGTGGTGTTTGTTTCTGATTGGTTGAAGCTGATACCGATGGCCGCTTTAGTGTCTGTGATGATCATGGTTTCTATCGGCACATTCTCATGGCGTTCCATTGTTGAGCTTAAAGATCACACACTGCCAACCAATGTAACCATGCTAGCAACCGTGGCGGTGGTGGTGTTTACTCATAATTTAGCAATAGGTGTTGCGGTTGGCGTGGTGCTGTCGGCTCTGTTTTATGCACATGCCAGCAAATCCATGGTGTTTATATCCGATGAAGTCGTGACAAACGAAATGCACACCATTCACCGAGTAAAAGGCCATGTCTTCTTTGCTTCGTCAGATGCGTTTGTCGACTTATTTGATTATGACAACGCGACCTCTTTAGTGACCATCGATATATCGGATGCGTCATTCTTAGATAATACCTCGGTCGAGGCGCTTGATAAGGTTGTGTTCAAGTTCCGTAAAAAAGGGGCTAACGTTGAAGTGTCAGGAATGGATAGCGTGAGTGCGAACCTGATAGTCAAACACGCGATGTATCACAAGCATAAAGACTTAACCGCGGTTTCCATTACGCACTAATCTTGGTTTACGGTTCTTTTAAAGCCTGAAAGCCTGAAAGCCTGAATTAGACGTTGCTATGAAGATAAAGCGCTCATTGTTGAGCGCTTTTTTGTTGGCGATCTATGACTTCTTCTTTGTACTCGACAAAGTAAACTGATTAATCAGTGACTCAAGGTGATCAGACAGCTCTTCTAAGTCATTGCTGATGTTGCGAGTTTCAGCCGCAGATTGCGACGTGTTGTTGGCGTGAGAGGTGATGGTCTCAACCTTTTGTTGAACATCTTGAGTCGCTTGTGTGGTGGATTGTGTTTGCTGCTGAATATTCTGTGCGTGAGCCAAGACTTGTTTCATCTCTTCGACCACACCATTCATTTCAATTGAAAGTGCGTCGATATCGGTTGAGCTTTGATGAGCTTGTTCGCAAACGCGATCGGCAGAAGTTAGCGACTCTTCACTGCCTTGCTGGAATTGATGAATGATTGACTCAATGCTGCCTGTTGCTTCTGCGGTTCGCGATGCAAGGTGGCGAACTTCATCTGCCACTACCGCAAACCCACGACCTTGTTCTCCCGCACGAGCTGCTTCAATCGCTGCATTCAAGGCCAGAAGATTGGTTTGGTCAGCAATGCCACGAATCACACTCAATATTGAAGAGACCTCTCCGGTTTGCTCATTGAGTGTCAGTATTTTGTGTTTCACTTCTTCTATGCTGCTAACGAGGTTTTTTATCTCACTGCTTGCGTCGTGTGCTTGGTTGGCACTCTTACATGCCACATCGGCGGTGTGATTAATAAGCTCTGAAGCCGTTAAAGTCGCTTGTTCTACATTGACTTGCTGTGCCTGTATTCCTTCGACATTGTGTTGCACTTCTGCGGTTTCGCTTTGCTGGTCGCTGGCGGCTTGCTCGGTAATTTGCGCGACACTAGTCAGTTGGTTGGCAGACGCATTTAACTTGTGCGAGGTGCTTTGTACCTTTTCTAAGCTGTCAGATACGGTTCCCATGAACGAGTTGATGGAGTTAGCCAGCGTGCCAATCTCATCCTTGCTTTGTTCCGGCAGGCGAGTGGATAGGTTTTTATCGTTGCTGACTTGGGTCATAAAGCGAGAAGTCTGTTGCAGCGGGCGCACGATAATCTTACGAATTAATCCCATCGTAAGGACAAATCCGGCAAACGAGATCACTGCCATAATGCCAATAGCAGCCATGGTTTGAGTGTTAATCAGCGAGTTAACATGGTTAAGGTTATATTCGAGACGAATCGCACCCAAGACTTCACCTTCTGGTGCCATATGACAGGCGACACAATTGGTTCCTCGGTAATCTTCACTCGACTTCATTGGCAGAGCAATAACCAAGCCTTTGCCCCAATCAGCAGAAAAAGGTTCGATAACGGTTTCGCCCGCTAGCGCTCGTTTATCAATATCGTCAACCGGTGTTTGGTTGTCATTACCTGGGCCATATAACTTGCTGACAGCGTCGGCGCGTAAAACACGAACGTCTTCAATGCCTTCTTGAGCCAGTGCTTTCTGACGAAGGGTCTCTTTTTGTGCCATGGTGCCGGTGAGCATCATCAGATTGAGGCTATCGAAGTAGTTACTTGCTTTGTCGTGAAGCTGCTCACTTAACACTGAGTTTACAAGTTGCTTTTGTTGCGAATATTGGAAATAGGTCGATATTGCCAGCAAAAAGGTGAACACGATGGCGAGGGCCACTAGGATTTTAAAGGTGATTGTTGAGCGCATAAGGTGTTTGTTTTTATTAATTATAATGACGCAAATACTGTACTAGTAAGAATTCCTACCACCTATGGGGTATAACGAATTGTGTGACCACACTCCGGTTATGTTTCTGTGATGTAGCGAGTTTGTGTCGTGTCTGATGTTGAAATGGAACGCGCGTCAAGCTCCTCGCTGTTCTTAAAACAGACTGTTGTTTTGGGAAAGTTGAAGTGCAGCATCGAGTTTTGATTGTGCTGATAATTAGAAAAGCCTAGGTTGTTAATTAGCTCGATGTATTTGTCCGCTTGTCTTTTATCAATAAAGACTATTGTTTTAGACGACTTAGTGGTCAATTTATATCCAAATGGTTGTTTTGTTCAATTTAATAGCAAAAATTGTGGTCATAGCGTTGTGTTTCGAGGCTCATTCGATAAGATGAAAAGACCTCTATGATAGAGGTAGGGCAGCAACGGATACGCTGCTTCAAATACTATGGAATGTGACTTATTGGACACATACATGAAATTCAAGATTACATCACCGATTATTGAACCTACGGAAGGTTCACCACATCAGTTAATGCTTACTCACGCTTCTCGTTTTACCTCTTTTAAGACAAGCTCCCCTTTGAACGCCCTGTTCGACAACGTCTCTGCACGCTTCTTTACCGCTTATCGCTCCTATTGTTATTCGTTTTATAACTTTATTTCTATCTGAACTCCTTTGTCATCCGCTCGATGAACGAAGACTCACATCTATAAAAACTAAACAAATAAGTTAAAAACAATGAATATTAAAATGATGGGTAGCTCCCTAATTATCGCTGGTACCGCTCTCGGTGCTGGTATGCTTGCGATCCCAATGGTATTAGCTCAATTCGGATTGCTTTACGGCACACTGCTTATGGTACTGATCTGCTTCGGTACGACTTACGCAGCATTACTACTTCTAGAAGCGACCATCAAAGCGGGTGGCGGTCTAGGATTAAACTCTATTGCCCGAAAAACCTTGGGTAAACAAGGTCAGTTGCTTACCAACGGCTTGCTATACGCGTTGTTGATTTGCCTATTAATGGCTTACATTCTGGGCGCAGGTGACTTGCTGAGTAAGTTACTGTCTAACTTTGGCGTCGAAATTACCGCGACTACCAGTCAAACCGTGTTTACCTTGCTTGCTGGCGCAGTAGTCGCAAGTGGTACTGGTGTGATTGATAAGCTCAATCGAGCATTGTTCTTCGTGATGCTTGCTAGTTTGTTTGCAACCATGGCCTTCTTAGCGCCGAGCATGACTCAAGAAAACTTGATGCAGGTAACCAGCCATGACCACGTTGACCTAATCAAAACCAGTGCCATCCTGTTTACGAGCTTTGGCTTTATGGTGGTGATTCCAACCTTGGTTTCTTACAACCACGAAGCGACAGACAAACAGCTGCGTAACATGGTGATCATCGGTTCTCTGATCCCATTAGTGTGTTACTTGTGTTGGTTGTTTGCGGTAGTGGGTAACTTGAGTGAAGAGCAATTCCGTAGCTTTGAGAACGTATCAGATTTGATGGCGGCGTTTGAGGCTCAGTCTCCTTGGGTGGGTAACGTTCTGTCTACCTTCACTGGCTTGGCGTTGTTGACTTCTTTCTTTGGCGTAGCAATGGCGTTGTTCAACCAGAACAAAGACATGTTCAACCAAAATACAGCGGTAACGTACTGCATTAGCTTTATCTTGCCGTTGGCGGGTTCATTGCTTGCTGCAGACAAGTTCCTACAAGTGCTGAATTACGCAGGCATCATCTTGGTGTTCCTAGCGGTGTTTGTTCCTCTGGTTATGGTTCACAAGCAGCGCTTCATGAAAGTTGCTGATGACCGATACCGAGCAGAAGGTGGCAGCGCAATGATGTTGTTCTCACTGCTGTTTGGTTGTTTCCTGCTTATCTCGCAAGTGATTTAACAAAACAATTTGGTCGGTTGAATCAATCAGTCACCAAGCTTTAGCTCCAAAAGCTTCAGATACAAAAAAGGAACGCCGCGGCGTTCCTTTTTTGTTATCGGTTTATTAATTCAGAATGATTAACAAACAACCTTAACAGCCAAACCACCTTGAGATGTCTCACGGTATTTAGCGTTCATGTCTTTACCTGTTTCTAGCATTGTTTCGATAACTTTATCTAGAGAAACAGTAGGAGCAGAAGAGCGACGAAGCGCCATACGAGTCGAGTTGATTGCTTTAACTGCAGCAATACCGTTACGCTCGATACATGGTACTTGTACTTGGCCAGCAACTGGGTCACATGTTAGACCTAGGTTGTGCTCCATGCCGATTTCTGCAGCCATACATACTTGCTCAGGGCTACCACCCATAAGCTCAGCAAGACCAGCAGCAGCCATAGAGCATGCCACACCAACTTCACCCTGACAGCCAACTTCAGCACCAGAGATTGAAGCGTTACGCTTGTAAAGACCACCGATCGCGCCAGAAGCTGCGAAGTAACGGATGTAATCTTTCTCTGTCACTGTTTGGATGAACTTATCGTAGTAAGCCAATACAGCAGGGATGATGCCACATGCGCCGTTTGTTGGTGCCGTTACTACACGGCCGCCAGCTGCATTTTCTTCGTTTACTGCGAAAGCAAACATGTTTACCCAGTCAACAACCGACATTGGATCATTGGTTGTTTTTTCTGAAGTCATTAGCTGTTGGCGAAGTGCTGCTGCACGGCGAGGAACACGTAGTGGACCAGGCAGGATACCTTCAGTATTCATACCGCGATCCATACACTCACGCATCGTTTTCCAGATGTTAGCGAAGTAAGTGCGAGACTCTTCGTCTGAGTGGAACGCTGCTTGGTTTTTCATAACCAGTGTACTGATAGAAAGACCGCTTTCTTTGCACTGATTAACCAGCTCTTCAGCTGTTGTGAATTCGTAAGGTGCTTTGATTGGGTTTTCTTCTTCTTTGCCGAAGTTCTCTTCGTCAACGATGAAACCGCCGCCAATTGAGTAGTACGTTTTTGAGTATGCAACTTCGTCACCAACCCATGCATGAATGCTCATGCCGTTCTCGTGTAGAGAAAGGTTGCTAGTGTGGAAGTTCATACCGCCATCGCGTGGGAACGATACTGTATGACAGTGCATGCCAACAGGAAGGCGCTCAGTTTCTTCTACGCGAGCAATGAAGCCAGCAATAGAATCGATATCAACACGCTCAGGAGTATTGCCAGCAAGACCCATGATGATTGCGATATCTGTGTGGTGACCTTTCCCTGTCAGTGATAGTGATCCATATACGTCCACGGTGATTTTAGTGATGTCGCGCAATTTTCCCATTGAACGTAGGTCATCAATAAATTCTTTACCCGCTTTCATTGGTCCAACTGTGTGTGAGCTCGATGGACCAACACCGATTTTATAGATATCAAATACACTAATCATAGCGATTACCTCAAAAAGAGAGCCTCTCAAGGGGAGTAGGGAGGCTCATTTATTATCATTATATTTTTTGTCTAATCTCGTGATATAAGATGGATGCCATCTTATAAAAAGGGCTTGAGATTAAAGAGCGCCGTAGATTACAGAGCTAATAGCCGCTAGACCACATAAAGCTGTAAAGATTTGTACAGGTGCTGAAGTTTTGTACTTAGCCATTGCTGGTACTTTCTGCATCGCGAACACAGGCATTAGGAACAGGATAGCTGCAATCATTGGAGCACCCATTGTTTCAATCATACCTAGGATACTTGGGTTAACTACCGCAACAATCCAAGTTGTAACAACGATGAACGCTAGAGATGCTTTTTCGATAGTGCTTACTGAAGAACCAGAGCGAGACTTGATTAGACCAACAAGACCTTCGTGAGCACCTAGGAAGTGACCGAAGTAGCTAGAAGTAATCGCTGCGAATGCTACAAGAGGACCCATGTAAGAGATAAGTGGAGACTCGTGAACGTTAGCTAGGTAAGAAAGAACAGAGATGTTCTGTGCTTGCGCTGTTGCTAGTTGCTCTGGAGATAGAGAAAGCACTACAGAGAATACGAAGAACATTACAAAACCCATCAGCATCATTGCTGCGCCACCAGTGATCGCGTCAGTTTTCTTAACTGCGTCATCACCGTATACACGACGTTGCTCTTTAGAGAACTGTGAAATGATTGGGCTGTGGTTGAAAGAGAACACGATGATTGGAATAGCAAGCCAGATAATAGAAGGCATTGTTGACCATTCTGGGCTTACGTCCATCATTGAAGTGTTCCAATCAGGAACTAGGTAAAAAGATAGCGCTAGTAGGATGAATACTAGTGGGTAAACCATTGCTGAAGTTGCTTTAAGCATCAGCTCTTTACCGAATACAACACCTGCTGTCATAGCAAGGATAAGTGCACCAGAAAGAAGAGGACGAGGAATAGATTCCATACCCATTTGGTTTACTAGGAAAGAATCAACTGTGTTTGTGATACCAACACCGTAGATAAGAACGATCGGGTAGATAGCGAAGAAGTAAGCAAAAGTAATAATGTTTGCGCCAGTCTTACCGAAGTGCTCTTCAACTGTGTCTGTAATATCAGCTTCAGGGTTTTTAGCAGACAGTACGAAACGAGCTAGAGATTTGTGTGCGAACCAAGTCATTGGTGCCGCAATTAGAGCTAGGATAACTAATGGCCAAAAACCACCCGCACCAGCTTTGATTGGAAGGAATAGTACGCCAGCACCAACTGCTGTACCGAATAGTGATAAACACCAGGTAAAATCTTTATAGTTAAACTTGCTTGAATCTTTAACGGCATTTGCCGAAGAAGTTGTTGTGTTCATGTTAAATTACTCATTTTTTGGGAACAGGAAATAAGTCGGGGATAATTCTGCAGAATTTTCTTCTGCAAAAAATAGATCTAAATCATGTAATGAAACGGCGTGTCACATGATATGCGAAAAACGAATTTTTGATCACGAAAATAGCGTGCTACATGTGATTTATGTTTATGTCTGGTATTAGTTTTATTTATGCGAAAGGCGGGGTTGTATAGATTTATACCAGGGAAACGTTTGCGTAAAATTGCATTAATAAATCTGTTCCATAGAAAGTCTGGATTTTGTTAACAGAGATTAAACAAAACGTAGTTGCTATGTGATTCGTTGCAGTACGTGTTGCTGCAGCGATTGGATAATTTGCGCCGTAACGCCCCAAATTAGGTGCTCTTGGAAGGGCATAGCAAAAACCCGATGCTTGATTTGTTTAAAGTTAACAGTGTGGCTGTGTAACTTGGCTTGGTCTAAAACATAGGTAGCGGGTACCTCAAAAATTGAGGCAACTTCGTTCTCATCAATGATGGCTTCATAGTCAGGATCGACCATGGCAATAATCGGCGTCACAGAAAATTTACTAATAGTACTCAATGCTGGTAATTGCCCAATAATTTTAACTTGATCCGATCGAATTCCCACCTCCTCATGGAGCTCTCTGAGTGCAGTGAATTGCATAGAAGGGTCAGAAAGTTCGTGTTTACCACCAGGAAAGCTGACTTGGCCGGGGTGATGCTTTAAATGAGCCGCTCTTTTAGTAAAAATGACATGTAAACCATCTTCTCTTTCAACTAAACCTACCACCACTGCCGCTTTACGTAATTGCTCGCCACTGATGTGCGAAACACGCTCTACTGACTCAGGATGATAGCCAACGGTAGGGTTAAGTTGGAATTGCTGAAGGAAGTTTTCTTTATTCATATCAAGCCAATATATTGATTATTATGATTTTAAGTATAGACATAACCGTGGGTTGATTACCAATATCGAGTTTTTCTTCATTCAATTTCCCTCTTTTAGCTATTAATTGGGCGTCATGAGGGGCTGTTTACCGATGAATCTCCTCAAAATGACGATTTTTGCTATATTCAATATGTGCATACAGGCGAGTAAGCGTTACCCATGTCATAAAATTGGGTGACGAAACGTAGATTTTTTGTTTAAGAATTTGATAACAATAACTTAGTGGACCATTCTAAAAAGAAATAGAAGAAAAGGTATGAGATGAAAGGAATCATATTCACCGAATTTTTAGAGCTTGTTGAAGACAAGTTTGGGCTAGAGCTTTTGGAAGAAGTTCTAGAAATGTCAGAAGATGAAGGAATCTATACGTCGGTCGGCAGTTACGACCACAAAGACCTTGTCAGGTTGATTATCAACTTGAGTAAGAAAACCGATATTGATGCGGCAAGCTTGCAACGCGTGTTTGGGCAGTCTGTATTTAAGAACTTACTGGCCTCATTACCGAATAAAGCGAGCCTTGCTCACAGCAATACCACCTTTCAATTTATTCAGCACGTAGAGCGTTACATTCATGTTGAAGTGAAGAAGCTCTATCCGGATGCTGAGCCACCTGAATTCAGTTTTATCACCACGACCGAAGCACAACTTGTTTTTGACTACAAAAGCGCAAGGTGTATGTCTCATGTTTGCTTAGGGCTTATTGAAGGATGTGCTGAATACCACGGTGAATCTATCGCGGTGGAGATGACGCCACAAAATGATGACCAAAGCGTGGTTAGGTTTAATCTCAAAGTAGAAAAGTAATATGGATCTGGCATCTGCCCTAGAGAAGAAGCTTAAGCGTCAAATCGCGGCAAGAAAAGCGGCTGAAGGATTGTTGGAACAGAAGAGCCTCGAACTGTTCGAGGCTAACCAACAACTTGAGCTTGCTTTGCGTCAGTTAGAAAAGCGCTCCAACGCGAATATACGCCGCATTGAATTCCAAGAACAAATCGACAACCTGTTGATTGATTTTGGGCGCGCGTTTCTAAGAAATGATCTCGATGATGTCATGCTATCTGAACTAACGACCAACGTGACTAACAGTTACTTAATCGAAGCCAGTCGTTTGATTCTACCTCCCAAGCTCATCCCTCAGTTACAGACCTATGATTATGGCGATGAGACTGTCGAGGTGTTAGAGCAAGACATTCAAGAACCTCATTGGCAAGACAACCTACTGACCGTGCCCTTAGAGGTTGAAAAAGTCATAGTTGGTGCGTTAATCGTCAGAGTCAGGTTGTTAGACCAAGACTACGAGTTTATCCAAAGCCAACTGTTGTTGGTCACGGACCTTATCTGCAGTGCCTTAACCCATCAACTAGCAATCAACCGAAATATTGAATCACGTAAACGAGCGGAAGAGTCCGAAAGGGCAACTCGTGATTTTGTGGCGATGATTAACCATGAGTTAAGAACACCGCTTAATGGCCTGCTAGGCAGTGCCGAGTTGATCAGTGATACGGAACTGAACAGCTCTCAGCGTGAGATAGTGAACAACCTGAGCCAATCTGGAGAGTTTCTCCGAACCATCATTAATGATCTATTGGATTACAGCAAAATCAATGCAGGGATGTTGGAGCTTATTCCAAAGAAATTTGCCCTACGTGATTTGAGAAACACGATTGAAAGCATCTTCGTCAATCGAGCAATTGAGAAGCAGCTCGAATTCAATATCAGTGTTACGTCAAACGTTCCCTCCCATTTCCAAGGCGATTTAGAGCGCATCACACAACTGTTTGTGAACTTAATAGGTAATGCGATTAAATTTACAGAAGAAGGGCATGTGAATGTTGATATTGAGTGGGACAAAAACCAATTTGTTTTCTCTGTAGAAGATACCGGAGTCGGAATTGCTGAATCAGCACATAAGACGCTATTTGAACCTTTTACACAGGCAGATAACTCAAGTAGCCGAAACTATGAGGGCACCGGGCTTGGCTTAGCGATTTGTCGCAAACTGGTGGCTCTGATGAATGGCGATATTGGGGTGACCAGTGTTGTTGGCTCAGGCACGACCTTTACCATCTCGATTCCTCTTCAAGTTGTCGATGTTCCGGCAGAGAGTGATAGTGTCGCCAAGGGCTTTGAGTCTGAAGCGGAATTGTCACTACTTAAAGTGCTGGTGGTTGATGATATTAAGATGAACCAGATCATCATCCAGCAAATGCTTCGTAAACATGAGATTGAACCTGCTATCGCAAGCAATGGTGTCGAAGGGTTTGAACTCGCGTCAGACAATGAATACGATATTGTATTCATGGATTGCAGAATGCCTGTTATGGACGGGTTTGAAGCAACAGAGAAGCTAAGAGAGAAGGGTTACGTTAAATCTATTGTGGCTCTGACCGCCGGAACGACATTGGAAGAACGCGAACGTTGTATTCAGTGTGGGATGGATGACATTTTGAGTAAACCTTACACCGCCAACGATCTGAAAGAGATGCTTAAGAAGTGGGGGGTCTCTGCGGTGAAGGTCGCTTAAACACGCGAATAAAGCGTTGTGAGTTATGTACTCTAACTTACAGACTAAAAAACCGAAGTGATCTTACGATCCTTCGGTTTCTTTTTATATCGAACTTTTGCTAGCCGTTAAGCTACGGAACTCGCAGTTAATGACACTAGGTTTAGCAATCTTCAAGTACCGGTAGAATTCGACTCAGCTTATCCAGTGTTTCTTGGTATTCAGAAGCACAATCACTATCAAATACCACACCACCGCCAGCCCAAGCATAAAGCGTGTTGTTCTCGGCGACTAATGTACGAATGGTAATACTGGTATCCATTCTGCCATTTCGGCTGATGTAGCCAATACTGCCGCAGTACGCTGAACGTCGATGCGGTTCTAACTCTTCAATGATCTGCATCGCGCGAACTTTTGGTGCGCCAGTAATCGAGCCTCCAGGGAAACAGGCTCTCAGAAGGTCAGTTGCAGAGTATTGGTCATCAAGGTCCGCTCGTATCGTGCTCACTAAGTGGTGCACGGCAGGGAAGCTTTCAATATCGAAGAGCTTTGGTACATGCACTGTGCCCGGTTTTGCTACTCGGCCAATGTCATTACGAAGTAGGTCGACGATCATCAAGTTTTCCGCCTGATCTTTATCGGCGCTTGCTAGGTCTTGCGCGTTGGCATTATCAATCATCGGGTCCTCAGAACGAGGTCGTGTGCCTTTGATTGGCTTGGTTTCAATGACGTTGTCTTTGAGTTCTAAGAAACGCTCTGGCGAAACACTGATGATTGCGCAGTCGGCCAAACGGATAAAACCCGAAAAGGGCGCTGAGTTGTACTGTTCTAACTTGTCATAAGCCAGCCATTCACTACCTTGGTATTGGGCATTGAAGCGCTGAGCTAAGTTAATCTGATAGCAGTCCCCGGATAACAGGTACTCTTGAACACTATCGAACTTAGTGGCGTAGCTCTCTTCGCTCATATTGGATTGCCACGGTGTGGTTAACCCAAAGGGCGCATGTGATAGGTGTGATTGAGCCATCTGCTGCATTAGCCAATCATGATGTTCATCGATATTGCTACCGACAATACACGCCGTTTTCAATTGGTGGTCAACGATAACAGCCCATTCATACAAGCCAACTGCCATGTCAGGTGCTTCAATATCACGCTTTGCGAGTGATGGAAGTGTCTCGACTCTGCGCCCTAAATCATAGCTAAAATAGCCTAAAGCGCCGCCAACGAATGGCAACTGAGTGTGCTCTTTAGTCGCAGGCAATAATTGTTGCTGATATTGGTCGAGTAGTTCGAAAGGATCAGAGTCTGAAACCTCGCACGTCTCATTAACATTAACGGTCGTTTCTGCACCGATTGTCTCGAAGGTGGCGATGGGTTGAGCAACTAAAATATCGTATCGACTATCAACGTGGCTTTCTGAAGCGGAGCGTAATAGCATTGCCCACGGCAGGTTTTCAATATGGGAAAACAGCTGTTTAGCTAAAGTTGATTGATATTCAAGCGGCTGGATTTGGATAGAGCGAAATTCGTTGTTATTCATTTGTTTAATTTGTGACAAAGAGTTCGATCACTGCATGGCGTGTGAGAGGAAGCAAGAGTATCATAAATTGAAAATAAAATGGGTTCTTGATTAGAACGGAGTAATCCAAGTGGTTTAGTTTAAAGCTATGCAAGCGATTGCTAAAGCAACTAAATACAGCTCAACACAATAAAAAGCTAAACCACCTAATTCGATTTGGCACATATAGTCAAACTGTGAACCCATATGGAACCAGAACAATAAAGAGGCATGCAATGACGGTTATTCGTAAGCAAGATGTGATCAGCAGTGTCGCTGACGCACTTCAGTACATTTCTTATTATCACCCTTTAGACTTTGTCCAAGCCCTAGAAAAAGCGTACGAGAAAGAAGAGAGCCAAGCAGCTAAAGATGCGATCGCTCAGATTCTTATCAACTCGCGCATGTCTGCGGAAGGCCATCGTCCAATTTGTCAGGATACGGGTATTGTTACTTGTTTCGTGAACATCGGTATGGATGTTAGGTGGGAAACGGATCAAACAGTACAACAGATGGTTGATGAAGGCGTTCGTCAAGCTTACAACAACCCAGATAACCCATTGCGTGCATCTGTCCTAATGGACCCTGCAGGTAAGCGTATTAATACCAAAGACAACACACCAGCGGTTGTCCACATTAATATGATTCCAGGCAACAAAGTTGAAATTCAAATCGCGGCTAAGGGCGGCGGTTCTGAGAACAAAACCAAGATGGTTATGCTGAACCCTTCTGATGATATTGCAGAATGGGTAGAGAAGACGTTACCAACAATGGGTGCAGGCTGGTGTCCACCGGGTATGCTAGGTATAGGCATTGGCGGTACGGCTGAGAAAGCAGCTGTGCTAGCGAAAGAATCTTTGATGGAACACATCGATATTCAAGAGCTTATCGAAAAAGGCCCTGAGAACGCAGAAGAAGAGCTTCGCCTAGACATCTTCAACCGTGTAAACAAGCTAGGTATTGGTGCACAAGGTCTTGGCGGTCTAACGACTGTGGTTGACGTAAAAATCAAAACAGCACCAACACACGCAGCATCTAAGCCAGTTTGCTTGATCCCGAACTGTGCAGCAACGCGTCACGTTCACTTCACGCTAGATGGCAGCGGCCCAGCAGAGCTAACGCCACCTAAGTTAGAAGAGTGGCCAGACATCACTTGGGAAGCGGGCGCAAATACACGCCGTGTTAACCTTGATGAAGTGACTAAAGAAGACGTACAAGAGTGGAAGACCGGCGAAACGGTTCTTCTGTCAGGTAAGATCTTAACCGGTCGTGATGCTGCTCATAAACGTATTCAAGGCATGCTAGAAAGCGGCGAAGGCTTACCAGCCGGCGTTGATTTCAAAGGCAAGTTCATTTACTACGTGGGTCCTGTTGATGCTGTAGGTGATGAAGCGGTAGGTCCTGCGGGCCCAACAACTTCAACACGTATGGATAAGTTCACTGAAATGATGCTGAACGAAACTGGCATTATGGGCATGATCGGTAAAGCGGAACGTGGCCCTGCAACGGTTGAATCAATCAAAGAGCACAAAGCGGTTTACCTAATGGCGGTTGGTGGTGCAGCTTATTTAGTCGCAAAAGCAATTAAAAAAGCACGCGTTGTTGCGTTTGAAGATCTCGGTATGGAAGCGATTTACGAGTTTGAAGTTGAAGATATGCCTGTAACGGTAGCGGTTGACTCTAACGGCGTGAACGCACACCAGATCGGCCCTGACACGTGGAAAGTGAAGATTGCTGAAGCTGAGAAAGCGTAATTAATCGATGCCAAAAAATCGTAATTGTCGCTAACTTCAGCGTTTGAATTGCAATTTTTGACAGAAAGTTAAAGACAAAAGTGCAGCATTATCTGCACTTTTGTCTTATTATCAATGATATAGTGATAAACACATAGTTTGATATAAGAACATAGGAGAGAGGAATGCCTCGTTTTATTCAGATCCTACAGATTATCTTGGCAGTGGTGATTGGTGCTTTTGTTGGCTACGACCTGATCTTGAAAGGGATCAGTATCTTTGATAATAAATACGTGACGATTACATGTGCGCTTTGGCTAATTGCAGAGATTGCACTGTTTGTTATCTACAAGTTGATTGAAGACGATTAGACGTCGGATATCGTGCAAAAATTCTAAAGCCCCTGATTATAAATGTAGTCAGGGGCTTTTATTCATCTAGCATTAAGAATGTGTATTGCATACTCATCAACATCAACATCAACATCAACATCAACATCAACATAAGCAAAAGCAAAAGCATACAAACTATCCCAATTGGGAAAGAACATAGGCTTGCCTTTCTATTATCATAACCAGCTAGCCTAACTATCACGGAGTCGTTCAAATGAAACACCTAACTCAAGAAATGAGTGACTTTATAAGCAGAGGAACGGATTCTCATATTCGAGTAGCGGTCACGGGGCTCTCTCGTGCGGGTAAGACAGCATTCATTACTTCGCTGGTTAATCAGCTTCTTCATACGTCTACCCACAAAAACTTGCCACTGCTTGCATCGGCGAGAGATGGAAGAATTATTGGCGCAAAGCGTATCCCGCAACACAACATGATGATTCCACGCTTCTCTTATGATGAAGCGATGGAGTCGTTGAATGCACAGCCACCAGAATGGCCAGTGCCAACGCGTGATGTCAGTGAGATTCGTCTAGCAATCAAATATAAGCCTGCGAAGGGCGCGAAAAAGCTACTGAGTAAAAACAGCACCCTTTATCTCGATATTGTCGATTATCCAGGTGAATGGCTGCTTGATTTGCCGTTACTGGATATGGACTTCGATACCTGGAGCCAATCTCAGTTTGCCGCATTGAAAGGTGACAGAGAAACCTACTCGCAACATTGGAACGCCATGCGTGGTGATATCGATTTGCTAGCAGAAGCAGACGAAAAAAAACTGGTCGCGATTGCCGATAGTTACACCAAGTACCTTCATACTTGTAAAAGTAACGGACTGCATTGGGTACAACCGGGTCGATTCGTATTACCGGGTGAGCTTGAAGGCGCGCCTGTGTTGCAATTCTTCCCGTGTCTCGCACCTGAGGGTAAGTTCTCAAAAACAAGTAACTATGCGGTACTGAAAGCGCGTTATGAAGAGTATCAACAGAAGGTCGTGAAAGCGTTCTACAAGAATCACTTCGCGACGTTCGACAGACAAATCGTGTTGGTGGATTGCTTACAGCCACTTAATGCGGGCTATGACTCTTTCATGGATATGCGTGGCGCGTTAGAACAGTTACTTAAGAGCTTTAAGTACGGTCGAAGCAATATCTTAAGACGTTTATTTGCGCCGAAGATCGACAAGATCTTGTTTGCAGCCACCAAGGCTGACCACGTGACACCGGATCAACATCCGAACTTGGTGTCACTGTTACAACAGATGGTACATCCGGCTTGGCAGCAGGCGGCGTTTGAACACATCGACATGAGTTGTATGAGTATCGCGTCTATTCAAGCGACCAGCGCGGGTTATATCTCGTCTGGCTCAGACAATGTTCCGGCGTTGCAAGGTGTGACTTTGGATAATGTCCCTCAAACCATGTATCCGGGAGAGGTGCCGCGTAAGTTGCCCAACAAACAGTATTGGGAAACCAACCAGTTTGATTTCACGAGCTTTAGACCGATGGAGCAACATTCCGATGAGCCTTGCCAACATCTAAGAGTCGACAAGGTTTTAGAGTATCTCATTGGCGACAAGTTGAAGTAATTGAGGCAATCAAAATGAGTGAATTAAAAACAAAGCAGGTCTTTAATGAACCGTTGAAGACCTCTTTTGATGAGCAAGACAAGACCGACGTTGGCCCGGATTTAGGTGCTCAACAACTGTTCACAGAGCAAGAGAAATTTGTCCCTGTCGCACCGCAAGTGGAAGCCGAACTTGATGGTGAAGCTGAGCAGCAATTGGAACAAGTGATTCGACCGAGCAAAAAGAAGAAGTGGTTTGGAACGGGTTTATTGGTCGCTTTTTCTGGCCTAGTTGGATGGCAAGCAATTGAATCGGTCATTACCGCAATTCAAACTGCTGATTGGCTTGCGTTAGGTTGGGCAGGCTTTATTGCTGCCATTGCTTCATTGGGTTTAGGCGCAATAGGCAAAGAGCTGTGGAAACTGCGTTCACTTAAAGATCACTTTAGTGTGCAAGAGCAGAGTGAAGAGCTACTCCAAAGTCAAAGTGTCGGCAAGGGCAAAGCGTTCTGTGAAAACATCGCCAAGCAAGGTGGCATTATCGCTGAGTCTCCTTCGTACGATAAGTGGCGAAACAGCATTAACCCAGCACACAGTGATGCAGAAGTGTTGGATATGTACGATGCGTTAGTCGTGAGTCAACAAGACAAAGTAGCGACTCAAATCGTCACTAAGTTTTCGACCGAATCGGCGGCTTTGGTTGCAGTGAGTCCATTGGCGGCGGCTGATATGTTGCTGGTGGCTTGGCGAAATTTCACCATGATCGACAAGCTTGCTGATGTGTATGGCATTGAGCTTGGCTACTGGTCTAGGATTAAGCTATTTAAATTGGTGTTAATCAACATGGCAGCAGCGGGAGCCAGTGAACTCGCAATTGATGCAAGTATGGATCTCGTCTCGATGGATCTTGCAGGCAAAGTCTCAGCTCGAGCAGGGCAGGGGCTAGGTGTTGGTATTCTTACTGCAAGACTGGGTCTAAAAGCCATGACATTGCTTCGACCTATGCCTTGGCATAACGAGAGAAAAGTAAAACTGGCAGACCTCCGCAAAGCTGTCCTTTCAGAAATAAAGCGTATCACTCTCAAATAAAGCATTTAAAGCTCAATAGTTTGAGAAGAAGAGTAAACATATGTTTACTCTTCTTCTTGACTGAACTCAGAGCTTAATCCACACTACTGTCAACTTATCCTGACACCTATAATAGGACTATTTGTGCGTCTTGAAGTATTGTGTGAAGACAGACTCGGCTTAACACGTGAGTTGCTCGATATCTTGGCCTCAAAAAGCATTGATTTAAGAGGAATCGAAATTGATGTTAAAGGTATTATTTACCTAAACTGCCCTGATATCGATTTTGATGCTTTTAGTGAACTTATGGCTGAAATTCGCCGAATTTCAGGTGTGAAGGATGTACGTAAAATCCAATTTATGCCAAGCGAAAGGCATAACACAGAGCTGATTGCTCTGCTGGCAAACCTACCTGATCCTGTGATTGCGATTGACCTTAAAGGCTCAGTCGATATGGCTAACCACGCCGCATTGAGCCTCTTCAACAAACAAGAAGATGAAGTCATCGGTGAACCGCTCGCGACGTTTGTTCCTAGTTTTAACTTTGCTCGTTGGATCGAAGGCGATGTAACGCGCCATCGTGAAGTTGTCGTGTTGGATGGCTTAGATTTCTCTATTGAGATCCTGCCGATTTACCTTGGTTGTGATGTCAACGAAGCGGTACTGGCAAGCGCAGTAATGACGATTCGTTCTTGTAATCAAGAGATGAACTCGCCAGATTCAATCCCAGAACAGAACAACCTGGGTTTTGAACACTTTGTTGGTGTCTCTAATCGCCATAAAGCCTTGATCAGCCAAGCTAAGAAATTGGCTATGCTGGATCAGCCTCTATTAATTGAAGGCGATACAGGTACGGGTAAAGAGATGTTGGCAAAAGCGTGTCATAACCGTTCAAATCGATCGTCTTTCCCATTCTTGATTCTAAGCTGTGCATCGATGCCTGATGACGTAGCGGAAACGGAATTGTTTGGTCATGCGCCGGGTTCATTCAACCATGAGCAAGGTCATAAAGGTATTTTCGAACAAGCGAATGGCGGTACCGTATTTTTAGATGAAATTGGCGAGATGAGCCCGCATCTACAAATCAAGCTGCTGCGTTTCCTACAAGATGGTTCATTCCGTCGTGTTGGTGAAGAAGAAGAGATGCACGCTGATGTTCGTATTATTGCATCAACGCGCCACCGTCTTTCTGAATTAGCCGACTCGGGTTCGTTCCGTGAAGATTTGTTTTACCGCTTGAATGTACTGACTCTGTCTATCCCTGCATTGCGTGAACGCTCAAACGACGTAGCGCCACTGTTGGAACTGTTCGTTGCAAAGTACGCGCAGCAGTTAGGTATGTTAAAACCAAAACTGACTCAAGAGTTAGTCGACCAGCTTGGTAATTACCAATGGCCGGGCAACATTCGTCAGTTAGACAACATGGTTCTACGCGCACTAACAGAGTTGGATTCAGACACGCTAACGGTTGAGCAATTCCACTTGCCACAGCTTGAAACAATGACGGCTGGAATGGCGAACCTGAGCTTAGACGGCTCGCTCGATGAGATCATGAAAGACTATGAATCTCAGATTCTAGAGAAGCTTTATCAGTCTTTCCCATCAAGCCGTAAGCTAGCAAAACGTTTGAATGTTTCTCATACCTCAATTGCGAATAAGCTTCGTGATTACGGTATCAGAAAGAACTGATCGAATAAGAACAAGATTATGGAAGATTTGAGTACACCAGAGCGCATTTATAAGCATGATGGTAATCTGATTCTACGCACGGCTGAAATCGATGATGCTGGCATGATCAGCGAGTACTTTCAGGTTAACAGAGAGTATCTGAAACCTTGGGAACCGATTCGCGAAGACGCGTTCTTTGATAGAGCGAGTTGGGCGCAGCGACTGATCAAGTTAAACGAGCTTCATAAAATGGGGCTAGGCTATTACTGTTTACTGATTAACGCTGACTCTAATGAAATGTTAGGCACCATATCGTTCAGTAATTTGTCTCGTTTCCCGTTCTACGCTTGTAATGTCGGTTACTCATTGGCGCAAAGTGCACAGGGCCACGGTTACATGCGCAGAGGTTTGAACATGGCCAAAGACTACATGTTTGATGTGCAGAACATTCACCGCTTAATGGCGGGCTACATGCCTCACAACGAACGCAGTGCTGGCGTATTAGAACATCTTGGTTTTGTCCGAGAAGGTTTTGCTAAAGACTACCTACAGATTAACGGTAAATGGGAAGACCATATACTGACAGCATTAGTTAACCCAAATTGGGAAGATAGACGCGTTATTTAGCAGCAATATTGCTAAGACGTAGTACTAGTTAAAGGCAAATAGCTTTTAAACGTAAACAAAATTTAGACGCAGCGTATATCAAGCTTTGCTAATCGCCGCTGCATCAAAAAGAACAGATAGGCATGGTAAATCCATCAGCCTGAGCAGATATTTGAGGAATTTTGATGTCATACACAACTTTGGACGAATACCAAAGAAAATGGATTTTCACTCACCAGTCAATGCCGCTTCCGGCAGAGGACTTGGAAAAGATTAAGCCAATGACACAGGCGAGAGCATCTCAGTTCTGGAAAGAGAACGTGAGCCCTCAAAGCCCAGACGCAGAACGACTGAGCTCGCAAGACTGGCCAAGCAAAGCATCGAACTGGAATGAAGAGATCAGTTGGATGGCGCATTGGGAAGCGGATGAGCCTGAAATGCCAGAAGAGATTCTTAACTTTATTGATTGGCAAGATGACGTAACTGTTTATTTTTGTTACGAAAAGTACAATGTTCTTGAAACCAAATGGGCGATTTTCAAGAAGCATTGGAAGAACTTCTTGTTCTACGATGATGGCCCGATTCTAATCGGTCGTCGTCGTTCAGAAGCCCTTTGGTTTGCTACCAATGGCAAGGTGAAAATTGGTAACCGTGCTTAACCTCGGTGTGATTTAATCGAGCTAGTGCTGGTAATCCGAGCAACAGATAGATAAACAAAAAGCGAGCATCGAGCTCGCTTTTTTTGTGCCTAATGATCTTCGAAGATCATGGGGAAAGACCCACTATTTGAGCCCAACTAAAGGTGACCATATCCACTCATTTAAAGCGAGTGAATTACGAAATTGAGATCGCTATCTCATTGGGTTAGTTGAAGTTTCATGGGGTTGAGCTATCTTTATATTACTGCCTTAGTGGAGGTGAAGTATTATGATTTGGGATACTCTCGAACGTGTAAATAAACTTCGCAAGGAAGCAATGGAGGATCCAGAGTTTTTGGATTCAGCAAAAATGCATGAGGAATGGCTTTTAAGCGAAACTCATAATCAATCGAACAAAGGAGCAAAAGAGAATAAACCGAAAAAACTATCTGACATTTATGAAAATACGGATTTTCCTATCAACCCAACTGGAACCAAACATTAACAATGATGAACTGCAACACGGCTAAGGCTCTTAACCAAAAAGCTATAAGTCGATTACACATACCAGCCTTAAGCCACCAATAAAAAAGCCACTTTCAACGAATCGAAAGTGGCTTTTTCTTTTCTTGCTAGCTTCTTTACCATTAGCAACGAAAGCTAATCGTTTTCAAACCTAGTTATTGATTAGGCTTAATCCGCTTGGTAACGCATCACCAAACACACGCTTAGATTCACTCTCAGAAAGCTCAGTCACTTCACTCACTAGTGTTAACCATGAGTCAGGTACCTTGCTTTGCTTAAGCTTCTCAATCACTTGATTGCGATAGTCGTCAGAGATATCAAACTGACGGTCACCGGTTTTTCGACAAATCATCACCGCTGCGAAGGCGATCATCTGCTCTTTCTGCCAGTTCTGTTCAAGCAGTTTTGGTAACCACTGTTCAGCTTGCTCTCTAGGAATTACGCTGTGTTGGCTGCCATACAAAGGCGTTCTTGATGCTAATCGTCCTAGCGCCCACCAGTGAGCCTGTTCAAATTGGTTATGGTTGATCGCTTTGCTTAAGAACCAACTTGCCAGCAGCACTTTGTCTTCAACCTCAAGTTGCTCAAGTGACGCCGCTAAACGGACCATGGCTTCATAACCATTATCTTGCGCATCTTTGGCTGTCTTAGGGTTCTTCATTGCACCTGGGTGAAGGTATTTAGCGATGTCAGCCAAGATACTCTCTTGCTGCTCTTGGTTTAGCCCACCAGCGACACGACGCCAGAATACCCACCAGTCTGTCCAGCCTTGGTGGTTCTTGAACTGAATGTTCTGTTGGTAAAGGCCCCAAATCTGTTCGATACGCCATGAGTCAGTCGGATCGCCAAAGCCAGGACGTAGCGAGTATCCCGCCAAACGTAGCCAGTTCTTCTCGTGTGCTTCTGAGCGGCGACGACGTTTACGACCTAATGAGAAGGTATCAAATAGATGACGAAGGGTCGTGAAGTCCCATTCATCGCGTTTACCTAGTCGCTTCTCAAGATCTTTCGATAGTGTTTTGATCTCTTTCGATTCAGCACTCTTCTTGTTGCCGCTGTACAGACGAGAAATCAACTCCTTACACTCTTCCAATCTTGGGTGAAGCGCGGAGGTATCAGATTCATCGCCTTGCTTGTTTCTTACTTCAAACTCAAGCAACCAACGCTTAGAGTCATCTTCTATACTCACACACTCCATTTTCAATGTGCCGACTTCGGTTAACTGACAAGCGAGCAGTACTTCAACACGCTCTTTTTGGTTGGCTTGAAGTTCTGCAGTACCTGAGCCTTCCAGCGTAGAAATATACGGTGGGAGAGGGGAGAACAAGTCGGCATCCACATTGACCATCACACCGTTTTGAATGGCGGTGTCATGAGCAATTTGATCGTGTGTTGAAGTCAGAAGATTAAATCGTACTGGCTCACCTAAAGTCAGCGAGAAACGACGGCTGTTCAAGCGTACCTCTTGGCCTTCTTCGGTTCCTTTGGCAAGCAGACAAAGCGCTTTACCCATCTTGTTTTTCTCTTGCAGATGCAAGAAGTAAGAACGGGCAGCACCGCCACCGATTTTCAGCTGTGCACCGCGGCGTGCTTTACCAAAGGCAACCGCGCCAAGGGCAACAGACCAATCTGGATGAGGGTTATCAAGCACTGTGATAGGAGAACCGTTCCAGTTGCCCAGTAGCTGAGTAATTCGCTCTGTTACCAGTTCACTGTTAAACACACCACCATTGAGCAGCACGCCAACTGGAATTGCAGGTTTGGTGTCATCGAACTCAATAGAGTCTGAGTTTTCCAATGCGGCTTTAGACACTTGTTGGTGCGTTGCTAGGAATTCTGCAACGTGCTTACTCACCGCAGGGTCAGCCACGTAAGGCAGACCAAACTCAACCACAGCACTGCGGCGTTTGTCGGGTGTTTCAGTAAACTCAGAAAGCGGGAAGAAACCTTCCAATGCGATTTGATGGACTTCTTGTTTAGTTAAACCAATACTCTTAGTACCGCCAAGCAGTTTTGAACCGCTGCCCAGCATGGTGATCTTTACATCATCGGGCGCATTGGCAGAAAGCAGGCTCTCTTTTGCGGCGCGAGTCTGTTGAATCAGTTTGGTTAGGCTAGAGGCATTGAGCTTTTTGTTTTGATTGAAGCGTTGCTCAGCGAGGTGAGCAAGCGCTAAATCGAGGTTGTCACCACCGAGCATCAAGTGTTCACCAACACCAATACGGTCGAGTGCGAGCTCGTTATTACCGTCGCTGTTCGCATCGAATTTGGCTTCAATTAAGCTTAAATCGGTGGTACCACCTCCAACATCACACACTAGAATCAGTGGGATTTGTTGAAGTTCATCTGCTGCGGTTTGTTGGTGACGGGCATACCAGTCATAACAAACGGCTTGCGGCTCTTCGAGTAATAGAATCTTACCTAAGCCCGCCAGTTCTGCGGCTTCGAGTGTTAGCTTACGTGCTGTCTCATCGAAGGAAGCAGGAACGGTAACCACAACATCTTGGTCTTCCAGCTTGTTGCTCGGGTTACGGTAGTTCCATGCTTGGCGAATGTGGTTGAGGTAGCTTGCACTCGCCACAACTGGCGAGACTTTATCGACATCAGCTGCGCCAGCCCAAGGCAGAATGTCGGAGTTACGATCAACCGCTTGGTGTGATAGCCAACTCTTAGCACTCGATACTTGGCGGCCTTCAACCTTAGCGCCTAATTCACGAGCCCATTCACCGACGATAACGTTCTTAATATCGCCTTCAACGGGGCTTGGTTCCCACGGCATCGTCAGGTCAGAAGGGGAGATTTGACCTTGTGCTGGGTGGTAACGAAAGGATGGAAGTAGGGGCTTGCGAACCACTTCACCGGGGCCGATGAGTTGGTCAATATCGAAAAGAGAAACGGGAGCATGTTGTAGGTCGTCGTTGATTTCACAGTAAGCGACAACCGTATTGGTTGTACCTAAGTCAATGCCGACTAAAAAACGAGGAGTTGCCATACAAAACCTTATTCTTCCAGAGTGATGACCAGTTTTTTGATAGCTTTGGTCTTATTGTTGTTATTCGTAAACGTCATTCCTGAGAAACAGGCAGGACTAGATTGAGAAATGCATTGATAAAGTAACGGCACCCGCTAAGGTGCCGTTGATTCATTATGCTTGTTCGTTTGAGTCGTTATTCGAGTCTTCACGAACATCGAACTCAACGTGCCACTTCTGACCGTTGTCAGTAGCAATCGCTTCTAGGTGTAAGGTGCCTAGCTCAGTAACGCGAGAAGCCAAAGTCACTGGAACCACTTCACCTTCGCGACGGCCTTCAGAAACCGGCAATGTCACTTGGATTTCAGGAAGCTCATCAAGCTCTTCAGGCGCCCAGTGATCAAGGTGCGTACCCGCTTCATCTTCACGACGAATGGTTGAACCGAAGAACTGGAAGTGTACTGGCTGACCAATCACTAGACCGAATTCTTGGCTAGGTACTTGTACGCTTGAACCTTCTTCCATACCAAATGGTGCAACACACAAAGCTTCCATCGGAGGAGCCATACCTGGGATAGCTGGCATCGCGCTTTCAATTCCTACGTAGTAAGAAGAAGCGATACCACCGCGGATACGAACGCCTTGGCCACGACGAACTGCGCCGTAGTATGAAGCGCCACTTGCAACCGCTAGGTCTAAATCTAAACCTGAAAGCTGTTTTGCGAACTCTTCGTCAGCATTGATCAACCATTCGTTGATCGTATCTGAAAGACGATCAGCAAGTAGGTTCGATTTTAGAACACCACCATTGAACAGGATTGCTGTTGGCTTGATGAAGTCTGCCGCTGGCGCTTCTGACCCTTGCGTACCGGGCATACCGGGCATGTTTGCAAACGGGTTGAAATCTTGCTGAGCCGTTTCGCTATTTCCAGAAAGCGCGTTCGCTTGCTTAGAAAGGAATGCGGCAATGTGACGAGTGATACCTGCGTCTTGAGCGTAAGGCAGACCCATTTGAGTCAGTGCGCCACGTGTCTTTTGTACTGGATGCTCAGTCACGGCTACTTTCGGGAAGAAGCCATCAACCAATGTTTGTTGTACTTCTTGCTGAGTCAGTTCTGTTTTCAGTGTTGCGCCAAGCAGTTTAGAACCACGGCTTGGAACAACGATAGGCACAGATTGCAGTTCAGCATCGTTAAGCAGTGCTTCTTTCGCATCACGACATGCGTGAGTCATCGCTTGAACCTGCCAAGGAGCCAGTTCTTTGCCTTCTTGCGCCAGTTTCATTTTCAGACGGTAAGCCAGTGCTAAGTCCATGTTGTCGCCGCCAAGTAGGATGTGTTCACCTACTGCGATACGGTTCAGGCTTAGGTTACCGTCATCTTGTGTTACTTCAACTAACGAAAGGTCGGTTGTACCACCACCGATATCGACAACAAGAACGATGTCACCAACGTTTACTTCATCACGCCATGTGTCGTTGCTGTTATCAATCCAGCTGTAAAGAGCCGCTTGTGGCTCTTCAAGAAGCGTTAGGTGAGTGAAACCGACATTACGTGCAGCTTCTGCTGTTAGGTCACGAGCCGCAGGATCAAACGAAGCTGGAACCGTGATCGTTACATCTTGGTCTGCCAGTTTGTGTTCTGGGTTTGCGTGGTTCCAAGCATCTTTAAGGTGCTCAAGGTACAACTCAGTGGTCTTAAGCGGAGATACCTTTTCAACTTCTTCAGGGCTGCCTGCAGGAAGGAACGCATCACGACGGTTCACACCACCGTGGCATAGCCAAGATTTTGCACTTGCTACCAAACGGATAGGGGTTTTCGAACCTAGGTTACGAGCAATCGCACCGACTAGCGCTTTTGGCTCTGAAGACCAAGGAAGAACGCGAGAGCCCGCATTCATTTCATGTTCGTGCGGCTGGTATAGGAACGAGCCAAGTTGGCTGCGAGTTTCTACTGTACCTGGAGCCGTCAATTGAGGGATTGGCATCACCTCAACGCGAGCGTCTTCATTTGTTGTGTCGATGAAAGACAAAACGCAGTGTGTTGTACCTAAATCGATACCAACACTGAACTTAGGCGCCTGATGTTGCTCTTGAGAAGATAGCTCTTGTGAATGCATCTGCGGCGTATGTTCTTGAGAAGAAGACTCGTGCGATGATGGCTGAGTTTGGTGTTCCATTATAGCTCTACCTCTGCCGGTGCAATTACAGATGCATCGTAGTTTTCAGCAAGCTTAGGCAGGTTCATGTCAGTTGCTTTCCAACCTTTGTGAACTAGTGTGCCGTTGAATGGTGCATTGCCCGTTACGTTGCCAGTTAGGCGAATTTCTTGAGGGTTGAAACCTTCAGCGATAGTGATACGTGTTTCTTCATCTTCAGTGCGGATGTGAGAAAGCGTTACGTAATCGGCTAATACTTTTTGACCGCCAGTGTGAATAACACGAGCTGCCGCGCCAACTTCTTCATCAGAGAATGATGTTAGGTCTTCTTTTAGGAAGTCAATTAAACGAGCTTCTTGCTGCATGATAGACAGTAGCTGCATTGCAGAATCTGTTGGTGCTGTTGCCAGCTTAGATTCAACTTCTACTACTTTTTCGATCACACGTTCAACTTCAACAACTTTCTCTACTTCGACAATTTTCTCAACTGGCTTTTCAACTTCAACGATCTTTTCTACTGGTTTTTCTACGACTTTCTCAACCACTTTGGTTTTACGAGAAACGGCAATTAACAGTAGTAAAACGCTTGATGCAGTTAGGCCTGCGTGAAGCATATCAAACGTTTGTGGGATTAGGTTCAAATCAACGATCATAGTGATTTTCTCTTTAAATTGATTTAACGGTATATTCATTGGTTAAGTTGAACATACGGGTTGGAAAGAAAACTCTGTCGCACTCAGGCAAAACGGTATCTTTCAAGCTATAAATATGGATGGATACTAGCATATTCAAGGCTTAAGGGCTGTATTTAATGTTTTTATTCAAGTGGGTTTTTAGTGTGTTAGCGTGAAAATTAGTCGAGATTTGTTTGAATAATAGCCTTTGATGTAAGGGGAAGGTAAACATTGCCCATTTTGTGTCAGATTTAGGACTAAACATGAATGGAGCAGGGTTCCTTAACGTTATATACTTATGACTTTATATAATCCGACATGAGATATGTATGCCGCATACAATCGACCCGTTGACAGGGTTGAAGAGAAGAACCTTGCCAGTAGTTGCTTTTTTGGTCACCTTTCTGATTGCGGTGTTATGCTTTGTGTTGGTGGCTCTTAACCAAAATCGTGCCTTGAACATGAATTTGGAGAGCTTTGCTAAAAACCAAACTCTAAGCCTAAAAGCGTTTATTGATAACGATGTTGCTTACATTGGTTCTGGTGCTAATTTTTTCTACGCAAATGATCCTGAAAACTGGGATAAGTTTGATCGTTTTGCGCAACAAACGATTAATGTTTCAAAAAGTCTAATTGGCTTGCAATGGATGCAAAAAGTGACAGCCGATGAGATTGAAGAACACACTGCTCGGATGGAAGAAAAGTACCCATCATATAAGTTATTCACTATTCCAAAACATGAATCAAAAGCTTTTGGTTACATCTTAGATGGTGAGCCAGCCTTTGTTGCGACTGATATCTACCCAAATACCGAACCTAATAACAGAGTTCTTGGTTTCTACTCTTCTCGTGAACGATTTAAGCGCGTTTTAGACAATATTAAACAGACACGCCAAGCGAATATTTCAGACAAAGTTCGTTTAATACAAGATGGTTTAGACCCACAAACACCGAAAAGTGGCATGTTGGTGTATCACCCTGTATTTGAGGGTGAAAGTGACAATTTGCTCGGTGTTGTGATTGGTGTGGTTCGTACGACTTATTATTTTGAGAACTTACTGGCATCCACTGCGGGTGATATGAATGTATATGTGCGAGTGACCGATACCGGTTTTGAAGCAGAAGATTCTCCCATTTTGTTTGAAACTGAAGGTTTTGAAGGCGTAACTGGGCACCTTATTACCAAAACCATTAGCCTAACCAACCGAGATTGGAAAATTGATTACAAGATAGGTTCATGCATCTCATTTTCCGGCTACTTGGTACTCGCCGGCATTGCTTTAGTTGGGACCACTATCTCTTTATTGCTGGCCTACATAGTTAATCTACAAATTCGTGAGAAACAACGTTTGTACCAAATGCTATATGAGAGGACGGAAGAGCTGCGCTTTTTAGCCAATCATGACAGCTTAACCGAGGTCTACAACCGACGAGCGTTTAATAAGAAATTAGACAAAGCGATCGACCGCGATAAACCATTTAGCCTTATTGGTTTTGATATCGATAAGTTCAAAAACATCAACGATCAATTTGGTCATCCAGCGGGTGATGCATTGCTGATTCACGTCGTCAAACTGATCTCTGTTAATTTGAAAGATGGTGATGACCTGTTCCGTTTAGGAGGTGATGAATTTTGCATCATTTCGAGTATCTCAGATCACGAAGCGTTGGAGCGTTATTTAGAATGTATCCTAAATACTGTTAGCCGCTCTCATTGTGAGCACAAAGGTCGCCAATTGAGTTGTACGCTTAGTATTGGCGCTTCTATTCGTAGCAATGAAAATACCGAAGAAATTCAGCAGCGAACCGACAGCATCTTGTATCAAAGTAAACTAAACGGTCGAAATCGAGTCACAATTGCAGGCTAAATGAGCACTTGATGTAACAAGGGTCGAGTTCCTGACTGTGCTCATGTACAATTTCACGAAATTTTTGACGAGAGAATTAGGCGACGTATGAATCACAATCGAGTGGTGTGTTTCGATTTGGAAATGTGCTGTTGGAGCGAAAATGGTGTAGGAACAACAGGGGAGATCATTGAAGTGGGTCTTGCTGAGATTGATCTAGCATCTGGTACTATCGTGAAGCGAGCGCAATACTACGTTAAGCCAGAGAAAGACGAAGTCTCTCTGTTCTGCGCCGAGTTAACGGGCATTACACCTCGTAAAATCGAAAAACAGGGGCGCCCATTAGAGTCTGTTATCAAGTCGATGATTAAGAACTTCGGTGGCCCAAAGAAAATCTATGCAGCGTGGGGACGAGATGATCTGATCTTACATAAAGAGTGTAAAGATAAAGGCATAGAACCTCCGTTTAGCGAGTTTATAAATATCGCAACACTTTATCGAATTCAGAATCGTTTGAAAGAAAAACGCATTGGTCACCGCGCGGCTCAAGAAGCGAAAAATATTGAGTGGGAAGGCCGTCAGCACTCTGGGTATGTCGATGCGTATAACCTCGCGAAGTTGGCGTTAACGATGCTCTAGATAGCAGCAGTGAACACCCGAACATAGAAAAGCCATCTACTTGTAGATGGCTTTTTGGTTTAATTTTTATCGATATTTCTAAAGATTAACTCATTTTTTAATGACCAAGCTCGAGTTACTTACCATACCTTCGACCCTGTCGGTGATGTGAACCAGTCCGTTTGAAGTGTACCGCCAGACTCTGCCCACGTGGTTAGATGTTCATATGCTTCACAAGTATCAATACGTTCGTATGGGTGAGACCATTGGCCTGGGATATCTAGAGCCCATGGGTGGCCAGTCGTGTTTTGATAGTATTCACCTTCACTTGTTACTGTATCATCATCACCAGCACCGAATATTGCGGTATCTGCTACATCTGTATTTGGATAGTTCATCAAGTGAATCTCTCTACCTCTCGCGTTGGCTTTGTAAATGAACGGGTTAAAATCCGTATTGCTTAGCGCAGGAATTGAACCATCAATCACCAGCGAGACACTGTAATCGATTAAGCTTCGTGCATCACCCGACTCTGTGTTGTAAAAGCTATAAGTGCTTGTACTTGGCAGCATCGCCGCGACACTATCAATCACAACAAATACCAACTCGCCTGAGTGACCGGCCTCTGGTGTTAACGCTACGGTAGAGCCGTTGTATGTTTTGGTCAGTGAAGTGACATCCGTGTCTTCAAGCCCTGCTAACGAAATAGCGAAACCATTGTCTTCAGCCGCTCCACGAGCAATAGCTTGGCCGTAGTAATCAAAACGAGTTATTTGGTTATTCGCGTTTGTATAAACACCTAATGCGTAGTGGCTAACAAAGTCATTCAGATCGTAGTCACCCTCATTTGGCCATAAATCTTCGTAGGCTAATGTGTACCATCCACTGGTTGGTGTTCGGCTATAGAAAGCGATTGTCGGATCGTTTGGTGCGTAGTCGTTTGCATCTGATACACCATCACCGTCACTATCCCCAATTGAAGGCCATGCAATCTCAGCGATTTCACTGATCAGTCCATTCTGGTCAATAGCGATGACCTGAACCTTCCAAAGTTCTCCAACTTCAGTTTCACTGGCCGGCAACGTGGCATTACTGTTGTCATTTTTTCCGACAAACTCATCATCCACATAGAACCCTTGACCTACATCGACAAACCAACGGTAGCTATAAGTTACAGAATCACCGTCTGGGTCTTCCGGTGTTGGACCGGTTACTGTCACAACCAAGTCGTCATTATCACCGAGTCCAGTGCTGCGACTTAGAGTTGGTGTAGAAGGAGGGGTATTAGCAATGGTGACATAAGTAACACTGATAAGGCTGTAATCCAGCGTGGTTAGCCAACCGTCGTTATTCACATCAATATCTAGGTCTACATTCACAAGACTGTCGTCAAGTGAAGCGATAGGGAGGTCAAAAACGGTTGTCGACCAGTTATTGTTGGTACCTTGTAAGAACCCGGGAGTAAGTAAAGAACCGTCAACAGCGATACTGTCGTATTCTCCGTTTTCTCCGTGGTGTGCTTCTGAATCAACATCATAAGCGTAAATAGTGAGTGTCGCTGCGGTAATCTGTGCGCCATCAGGGACCGTTAAATTATGTTGCCAAGAGTAGTCTTCGTTTGCTCGGCTGTAGATGTCGAAACCATAACCAGAAGGCGCGATGTAATGTGGTGAGGTACTACTTGCATCGATCTTTTGAGTCACTGTTATTGAGCCATCACCGTTAGTGGTTGTTGTGTTTTCTGTTGCAGCTGCAAACGTCTGTTGCGAGAAAGAACACATAGCGACTGAACCCATCACCATTAGAGATTTTTTAATATTTTTCATGGCAGCTATCCTTAGTCAGAATCCAGAACAATGTCGCAAGAAACTAGCAAATCAGTAGTGACGTTATCTAGGTCAACAGTACTTCTACACTCTTGACCACGCACCTGAGCAACGATTTCCAATCCTTCCCAGTTGGTTGGAATGCTAAAGTCACTCACTAATTCACCATCGCGGTTCGACATACCAGAGTAGAAGGCTTGAGAATCTGTTTGGTCTGAGGTCACGCTGTATAGTTTGATGATGTGGGAACCGCGAATTGGAGCCGGCTCACCGTCTTTGTATGAAAAACTACTGACGACAATGACGCTCATTGTTCGCGAAGCCGTTCCACGCCACTCAAAACTGTCCGGTACAGCAATATCAACAAAAGTCGTATTGGCAGCTGTTGCGGCAGGACTCGCAGCGCTGTCAGTTGAGCCGCTTGCACCACCTCCGCCACCAGAACTGCCGGACCCGCCACCACCACCGCCGCAGGCGATGAGAGACATTGATGTGAGCGATGTTAAGAGGAGTGTTTTTAATTTCATCATCATAATCTTCCGTAATTAATTGAGGCCGTGTAAAACTTAAAGAGCAATGACTGTGCCAGTTTTTATGTTTTTGATAAAAAAGGAAAAATTTGATTTTTTGATGTGGTTTAAAATTAATTGTATATCAGCATCTCAATTAGAGAATCAATCTGACGATAACGAATAAGTGACGGCCTGATAATGAGATTTGATAGGGAATTGGATTCAGTTTTCACGAATGCTGAGTGAGGAAAGTTGAATCTGTAATAAGAGACATTTGACTGGTATTTCTCTTGTTCAATAGGTGGTGGGTATCGGTTTTTACATCAACACAAACAGAATGAAAAGAATGTTAATTCTTAATAAATGTCAGAAGCGCTTTAATTAATATTAAATCGCAGGTTTCGACCTTGATTGGGCAGAGCTAGATGGTAGCGTTAGTTCACCCAAAACAAATAGCACAAGAGAAGCCAAACCAAAAAGCGATGATCAGGCCTGTCTATTCCATGGCAAGTTTAGAGTTAAACCTTGGCTATGTTTAAAGGTGAGTGAGTTTACGTGACTGACTCACCTTGTCGTTATTTCATCTTGTTACTCGTCGAACTTATATTTGACTGAATTATTGGTTAAACTTCGCGCCACTCTTTTCTATGTATAGCTTGGCATTAGAATAACCAAGCAAACACCTTTTTGATGACCTTTTTATTTATGAACACCTCGCCGAAATGAACGCCAGTAGCCCTGAAAAAATCATCTTAGACGCTTCGGGTATCGAGATGATTAACAACACACTCATTGATTCGAACTTGGACAAGCGGGTGACTTTGTCTCCCTCAGAAGCCTTGATTCTTGAGTTCCTAGTGAAGAACAGCCCAAAGCTGTGGGTCGTGACTTCTTGCTTGAGCATTGTTGGCCGGGCAGGGTGGTGACGGGCAGTTCGCTTAATGTTGCAGTTAAGAACATTCGTACAGCATTAGGTTCGCTTCAGTGTGATTGCAAAATCTTAACGGTGCAAAAGGAAGGGTACAGTTTTAGCAGACCTCAACAGCTTGGTGGCTACCTATCAACACCCACCTCGGCTATTCAAGTTGAAGTACCTCAATATGAATCGCCTCGAGTTGAAGCGCTTAAAGAACCCTTAGTATCAAAGAGCTCGAGTACTGAGCGTGGTGACAATGAACGTGAGTCAGCCTTAACGAAGCAACCAGACTCGTATAAACAGCGTCAGGTGCAGCATTTTGTCGCGCGTCATCGATCTCGTATCTCAGGAATATTAGTCAGCGGATTTCTTCTCATGCTGTTTTATCAGTTTGCTTTTTTTATGGATAAGACGAGCTATCGCGGTATGGATGTTTATCACGACAGTTTGAATTTTGATCAAGAGCTCTTAACCGAGTTGAATACTGTGTCAGAGCTCGGTGTTGAGTCACTCTACCTGCATCGCATTGGTGTTGGGTGTCAAAATATCCAAGCCGTCGCCTTGATAAATGGACATTGGAAAGAGATAAGCCATCAGTTTAAAACTGTCTCTTGCGAAGTCGACAATAACAATGAGCGAGGGCAATAAGTATGAATCGTAAGTTTTGGATGCCTATCTTATTGACGCTGTTTGTGATTCTAAATGTAGGCTTAATCTCTGGGCTCGCAACCAAAAGTACCTATCGATTTTCTGCGGAATACCCGATGGTCGGGAGGGAGAGAATCTCGCTCCGATTGGAAAATGGTCGAGTCAAAATGCAGTACATTGGCTATGACATGGATGGGAATGTCGCTCAAACCAAGCAAATGTTTGGTGTGTTCTTGCGCTGGGGGAATCATTACTACCTTTATCAATTAGACCAGGATCAGGCCCAAGATAAGCAGACATTCAATATCAAGCATTTATACATTCAACAAACACAAGGCAAGCGCAGTGTGTTGGTATCGAATCAGCGCGGCCTTTATGTCACTAAGAAGGGCACGCCGTTAGAGCTCAAAGGCATCATGCATGGCGACCGCTTACGCTAATACAGAGGCTTAATGCTAGTAGAGAGCCTTTGGTTAGCTTTTACCGAGTACGTTCAGCTTAGTCTTGATAAAGTCACTGTGGTCAACGTAGAGCAGCTCCGCTGTTTTACGGATCACAGAATCTTCGATAGGGTCAATTTCCCCGTCGGCATGCGCTACTTCCCACATCGCTTTGATTAAGTCGATTCGCACTGGCTGAGATAGGTCTCTGAGTTGCGATGTAAAGTCATACAGCGATACTGATTGCTCTACTTTCGGCTCTGCTTGCGCGAGCAGTACCTTTGCTTGTTCTTCATCTAAATCCAGCAAACGCTGCAGAAGCTGTAGCTTAGCGACTCTTTCTGATTCATTGATCTGATGGTCGGCACCCGCGACTTCACACAACAAACTCGCGATGGCGATATTAGGTGATGTGCCTTGGTTTTTGCTTAGGTCCTGGCCTTCAATCAATTGTTTAAACATTGATGTGAGAGAATTGAACATAACGAGCTCCAGTTAAAATTTGTATCGAGTTCCGTAACGCTGATAGCTATCAACTATAACCATAAGCATAACTATTGGGTCTACAGAGTGTGATCGCAAGCGTCTTTACTAAAAACTGACATTACGGATACGCGAGCGATAAGGAGCATTTTATCAATCGGGCTCTGGGAAACGGGTAATTTTACCGTCGCCACTGAGTGTCGTGATCGATTGCGGTTTCCCATCAGTGTCTAGCCTCAATTCTCCAATCGCACTGCGGTTTGAAAGGCGATAGAAGGTCTGATTGTCTGGGCTTCGCTTTTCGATCTTCAAGCGTTTACGCTTAGTGAAGTAGTTCAAAACTGAGCGAGGGCTGTATAACAGGCGGTCCCATACATCGCAGAATTTAAGCAGCGGAGCAGGGAACTGATTTTTAATACCACTACAGGTGATTTGATAGATGTTCGGGCTGTTGCGACGATACCTAAGCTTGATGTCATAAGCGAAGGAGTAGTGAACGTCACCAGAAAGTACCACGAAGTTGGTCGGTGTTTTGGTGTGGGTGAAGATGCTGATCAGCGTATTAGCACTGCCCGGATGTGCCATCCAGTTTTCAGCGTCAATCACTAATGGCTTGCCGATTGTGGTCGCCATCTTTTGCAGTGTTTCAATAAACTTCACGCCAAACATCGGTGCAGCAGAAACGATCACCACTTTATCTTGATTCATTAACTGATGTTGAAACTCAATCAAGGCTTCCCAGTCCATTAAACCTGAAGGCTTGTTCATGCGTGACTCTGAACGCCAACGACGCGTACGAGTATCCAACACAATGACTTTGGGTGAGGTATCTATTGTGTAATGCCACTCTTCAAAGCGACTCAGCATTTCAATAAAGGCTTGATGCTTGTCTGGCTCGATATTGCTAACAGAGTGAGTAGTCACTGCATTGCCGGCTTCATTATGCGCTTGTTTAGTAATGAGCGGCTGTTTAGTAATGAGCGGTTGAGCGACAAAAAGCTGTTTTGCTTGCTCGATAAACGTTTCGTCGAAGCTCTCCGGTTTGTTACCCCAACCCTGACACATCCAGTAAGCCGCGAGGCCGTTACCAATGACTTGAGTGGCGAACTGGTTTTGGTCGACAGCATGTTCCCAACCCACGGTAAGGTTCCAATCATCGGTAACATCGTGATCATCGAAGATCATGTAAGTCGGAATATGAGCGAACAGACGCTGCACTTGCGGTAAGCCTGCAATGAAATCATCCATGATGACGTTTTCATCACGCCACTGTTGCTGCTCAGTCGGTGTTAATTGGCGTCCACCTTGAGTGAAGTTATTCTCAATTAAACGCTCTCGATTGACGCATTGCCACAGTGTCGGAGACCAAACCAATAAGTACATCGCGATAAACTCAGACAGCGTGACCAAGTGGTTTTCACAATCGGTAGAGCTAAAAATCGGCACGCCACGGTTCGGGAATAACTTATCGATCATCGATTCTGAAGCTGTGTGGTGCGGCAAATAGTGATGACGCTGGTATAAGTGGTATTCACTGTTATACAGAGCGTCACTGTTGTTGATTTGTTTAATTTGCGAGTCAGTCGGTAAGCTTTCGCCTACAAGGCCAAGCAGGTGAATCACTTGTTGAATAGCATCAAGTGTTGGGCCTGCCACATGGTCGGCGTAGATCTGATCGCCGCTCATCATCAGCATGTCGGGTCTTTCAGCGACGGTTTGATCGGCCATCTTGTTATCGGCTGCAACTAGGCTGTCTTTGCTTGGATGATGCGGGTTGCGGCAAGAGCCATGAAGAATGTAATCAGCTGAGGTCGATATCTTAAACTCAACGCGAGATTTACCGTTGTAAACAAGGTGAGGGGCGAGCTCTTTTAGTGAACCTGACTCTGTGTGAATGTCATATTCAAGCAGCGTATTAGTCGGAAACTCACCTTGTAAGCGAATTAGCGTTATCCACGCATGTGTACCGATTTGAATCGAATCATGTTCTTCAAGCGATGAGGTATAAAACGGCTGGTCTTGTGCTGCTTCAGAATCGTCTATTTCTTGAGTATGAAGCTCGGCTCTGCCTGTAAGAGGCGAGCTGGTGGCTAACCAAAGTACCACTTCAGTCGCGGTGGTTTTTCTTAAAATGGGTCCGGCGAGTAACAGGGGAAGAGATGATGTCGTAGAGGGTTTCAATACGGTACCTAAAATCGTTGGTGGCTAGTCGTCGTGGTGTTCTTTTGTTTCGATCTTATTTGTGTCTGGCTTTGTGGTTTCAAGCGTTGATGCTTCAAGTTCTACTGAGTCAGATTCTGTTGTTTTAAACTCTGCAATCTCAGGCTCTGCCATTTCAGATTCTGTTGATTCAAGAACTTCGATAACTTCTGAGCTAGAAAGTTCATGGCCCATTAGAAATATTGCCAAAAGGGCATCGGCTTTGGTCTTGGTATCGGAAGGCTCGTCTAATAACAGTTCGAGCTTTTCTCGAATCATAGCAATCTCGTGCTCAACAAAGCCACGGCCTTCTTCATCCCCTTGATTGTCTTCAGGGGCATTATCGAATTCAAGAAATAGCATGTCACCGTCTAGGTTGGTATCCACCAAACGCTCAGGCAACCACGCCTCACCCATAACAATATCTGGATCGGAATCTTTGGGTAAGTGATCTATAATGTTTTGTAATTCGGAGACTTTCACAATACTTTCATTTAACCGAGAATATTCTACATTGTAACGGTCAATGCCGAGCAAACCTAAAAATAGTTAGCCGTCATGGTTAATAAATGTCTAATCAGTAACACAATATTTTTTCAAAGAGTAATTACACAAGAATGAAGCTCAAATATTTACCGACTCTTCCTTCATCTGGATTGGTTTTACTAGGTAGCGCTTTCCTAAGTGGCATTTTCGTAAGTGCTAATGCGTGGGCCGCTGAAGAGCAAGAGTGGGGCATCGCTGCAATGTTCCGTACAGCAAGCATCCCTTATGACACGTCTGGTGGCGACCAATCGGTTAGCTCATTCGTACCGATGCTGTTTTTCAAGAACGATTATGTGTTTATTGACGGTACTGAGATGGGGGCATACCTCTATCAAACTGACGATGAGAAGTGGTCTTTCAATGCTATCTCTCGCATGCGCTTTATTGATATTCCTGCATCTGAGCAGAACGCGATTGAAGGCGATACGGCGGACTTTGGTGCTCAACTGACCTACCAACTTGATGATTCTTGGTCTGTCGAGACGGAGTTAATGAGCGACAGTGAATACAACTTCCACGGTAACTTACGAGCTAAAGCCAAGTATGAAACTGGAGATTGGGAGTTTTACCCGAGCGCGACGCTGCGTTATAAAAGTGCTGATTTCAACAGTGAGTATTACTCCGCATCTAATGAAACCATTGGTGCTGGTGTTGACTTAAATGTTGGTGTTGAAACGCGTTACCATGTGGTTTCTAACTTGTACTTATTGGGTTCAACCAGTGTGACTCGATTGGACGATAACGCTTACGATTCTTCGATTGTTGAAGACCGTTATCAGGGGGAATTGTACCTTGGCTTTGGTTTCTTTAACGACAAAGAGAAAGCGCCAAAACCTAAACTGAGCAATGCGCCGTACTTACGTGTCGCACACGGCTGGGGAACGCCATCCAATATTGGCGACATCATGAAGTTCAATCGAGAGAAAGACGAATACAACAACCAGTTGACCTCGTTCTTCTATGGACACCCATTAACTGATGAGATCTTCGGCTTGCCATTGGATATCTATTTGACCCCAGGTATTGCCCACCACTGGAGCTCAGACGTTCAATCAAGCAGCACCGAATACATTATCGCAATCAAGGCGTACTACACCTTTGATTGGCCAACTCAGTGGCGTTTTGGTGTGGCAGAAGGTATGTCTTACATCGATTCGATTACCTATATCGAAGGCTCTGAGATGGACCGTAAAGGTTACACCGCAAGCCATCTATTGAACTACTTAGACTTCTCATTCGATGTCAACGTTGGCGACTTGATTGGCAAGAATGACTTGAACAACTTATGGTTCGGTTATTCATTGCATCACCGTTCTGCAATCTTTGAAAAATCCTCTCAGTATGGTCGTATCAAAGGCGGTAGTAACTACAACACGGTTTACTTCCAATATGAGTTTTAAGCGCAGTTTTTAACGTTAGCTTTAAACCAGAGTTGACTAAGTACGACTTACATTTGACCGCGCTTTCATAGCTCCTGCGAGTGTTAGCGAGATTAATCAGCCTGATAGCTAAAGGTTTTCCCTTTGCTGTCAGGCTTTTTTGTTTGAGACTTGTGATATAATCGCGCGAGTTTAATAAGTACAAGAATAGGACACGCTTTGACTTCGTCTCCGGAAAAAGCAGATAACAACAAGAATGCAGCACAGCCAAGTTCTTCACAGAGCAAAGCCAAGCCAAACCAAGCGGCATCGAAAAAGTCTGCTGAACAATCAAATACCAAAAAAGCTGATCAATCAGCGACAAACAACAAATCATCTCAGAATAGCCCAGCCTCTCTTCGTAAAGCGCTCAACGAATGTATGATGCGCGATCGCTTCCGTTTGAGTAAGCGAATTGCTGGTGCGAGCAAAATTAAGAACGAACAAGCTAAGCACGCTGTCTTTGATGAGATTGCGTTAGACATTGCTAAGTCGATGATGACGGCAACTCAGCGTGCGGCACAGAAACCAACGATTGAATACCCAGAAATTCTCCCGGTTAGCCAAAAGCGCGAAGACATCGCGAAAGCCATCGCTGAAAACCAAGTGGTTATCGTGGCGGGTGAAACGGGTTCGGGTAAAACCACTCAGTTACCGAAAATCTGTTCTGAGCTTGGCCGCGGCCGCTTTGGCTTAATTGGTCACACTCAGCCTCGTCGTCTTGCGGCACGTTCGGTTGCGAACCGTATTGCTGAAGAGATGGAAACGCAGCTGGGTGAGTTTGTTGGTTATAAGGTTCGATTCAACGACCAAATTTCTGACAACACCCAAATCAAATTGATGACCGACGGTATTCTACTGGCGGAAATTCAACACGACCGATTCTTAAATCAGTACGACACCATCATCATCGATGAAGCGCACGAACGTAGCCTGAACATCGATTTCATCATGGGTTACCTGAAAGAGTTACTGCCAAAGCGTCCTGATCTGAAAGTGATCATCACGTCGGCAACCATCGATCCAGAGCGTTTCTCTAAGCACTTTAACAATGCACCGATCATTGAAGTGTCTGGTCGTACTTACCCAGTTGATACGCGTTACCGCCCATTAGGTGGTGATGAAAGTGATTCAGACCGCGACCAAATCGAAGGCATCTTTGAAGCCGTTGATGAGCTGTGTGATGAAGGCCTTGGCGATATCTTGATCTTCATGAACGGTGAGCGAGAAATTCGTGATACCGCAGATGCATTGAGTAAACGTAACCTTCGCGATACTGAAATTGTTCCGCTTTACGCGCGTCTATCGGCGGGTGAGCAGAACCGTATCTTCCAGTCTCATACTGGTCGACGCATCGTGCTGGCAACTAACGTGGCAGAAACCTCGTTAACCGTACCGGGCATCAAGTATGTTATCGACCCGGGTACGGCGCGTATCAGCCGCTACAGCTACCGTACTAAAGTACAACGTCTACCGATTGAGCCAGTGTCTCAAGCGAGTGCAAACCAGCGTAAAGGTCGTTGTGGTCGTGTTGCAGAAGGTATCTGTATTCGTTTGTACTCTGAGGAAGATTTCGAGTCACGCCCAGAGTTTACTGACCCAGAGATTCTTCGTACTAACCTAGCATCGGTTATCCTTCAGATGACAGCGCTAGGCCTAGGCGATATTCAAGCGTTCCCATTTGTTGAAGCGCCCGATAAGCGCAACATTCAAGACGGTGTAAGGCTGCTTGAAGAGCTTGGTGCGATCGCCACCGTTGAACCGTCAGCGAACAAAAACAAGAACCACGGCGACGACAAGAAGAAGCTAACCGCGATTGGTCGTAAGCTGGCAAAACTGCCTATCGATCCACGTTTAGCGCGTATGGTAATTGAAGCGCCACGTAACCGATGCCTACACGAAGTGATGGTGATCGCGTCTGCGTTGTCGATTCAAGATCCGCGTGAGCGTCCATCAGATAAGCAACAATCGTCTGATGACAAGCACAAGCGTTTCTTCGATAAAGAGTCTGACTTCATCACGTTTGTGAACTTATGGGATTACATCAAGCAGCAGCAAAAAGCATTGTCGAGTAACCAGTTCCGCAAACAGTGTAAGCAAGATTACCTCAACTATTTACGTATCCGTGAATGGCAAGATGTGTACTTCCAAATTCACCAAGCAATGCGTGAGCTAGATACTAAGTTGAATACAGAACCGGGCAGCTACGATGGCATTCACATGTCACTGCTATCAGGTCTGCTTTCGCACATCGGTATGAAAGACCAAGAGAAGAATGAGTATCAAGGTGCACGTAATGCACGCTTCCACATCTTCCCTGCGTCTGGCCTATTTAAGAAACAGCCTAAGTGGATCATGTCTGCGGAGCTGGTAGAAACCTCAAAACTTTGGGGCCGTGTTATCGCGAAGATTCAACCTGAATGGATTGAACCGCTAGCGAAACACCTGATTAAACGCAGTTACAGCGAACCACATTGGTCGAAGAAACAAGCAGCGGTAATGGCACACGAAAAAGTGATGCTTTACGGAATCCCAATCGTACCTAAGCGCCTTGTGAACTACGGCGCGATTGATGCCACCGTCAGCCGTGAGTTGTTTGTACGTAGTGCATTAGTAGAAGGTGAGTGGGAAACCAAACACGCTTTCTTCAAGCAGAACCGTAAGCTTCTACAAGAAGTCGAAGAGCTAGAGCATAAATCGCGTCGTCGTGACATCTTGATCGACGATGATGAACTGTTCGATTTCTATGACCAGCGTGTTGGTGAAGAGGCGGTTTCTGGCCGTCACTTTGATACATGGTGGAAGAAGACCAGTCAGAAAACCCCTGAGCTGCTTAACTTTGAAAAATCGATGCTGTTCCGCGGTGATGCTAGCCACGTTACCGATCTGGATTACCCGAACTTCTGGCACCAAAACGGTATCAAGCTCAAGCTGAGTTACCAATTTGAGCCGGGCGACGATAACGATGGTGTAACGGTACACATTCCGCTGCCTATCTTGAACCAGATCGACCAGAACGGTTTTGATTGGCAGATCCCGGGTCTACGTCAAGAGCTAGTAATTAGCTTGATTAAGTCGTTACCTAAAACGCTACGCCGTAACTTTGTACCTGCGCCAAACTACGCAGATGCATTCTTGGCACGTGTGACACCGCTTGAAGCACCGTTACTGGATTCTCTTGAGAAAGAGCTACGCCGCATGACGGGTGTGGAAGTGGTACGTGATGACTGGAAGTTAGACCAGATTCCAGAGCACTTAAAGGTAACATTCCGCGCTGTAGATCATCGCAAGCGTAAGCTGAAAGAACAGAAAAACCTGCATGAGCTAAAAGAAAGTCTGAAAGACAAGGTTCAAGAAACGCTTTCTAAGGTTGCTGACGACGATATTGAACAACAGAACCTGCATACCTGGAGCTTTGGTGAGTTACCAAAAGTGTATCAGCAGAAACGCGGCGGCTACGATGTTAAAGCCTTCCCAGCGCTGGTGGATTCTAAAGACAGCGTAGAGATCAAACTGTTCGAAACCGAGCAAGAGCAAATCTCGGCAATGAAATCGGGTCAGCGTCGTTTAATCTTGTTGAACGTGCCATCACCGATCAAATACTTGCACTCGAACCTGCCGAACAAATCGAAACTTGGCTTGTACTTCAACCCATACGGACAGGTACTCGATCTTATCGATGACTGTATCGCTTGTGGTATTGATAAGCTGATTGAAGAGAAGGGCGGTTTGGTTTGGGAACCAGAGCAGTTTGAAGCTATGAAAGAACACGTACGTGCAGAGCTGGGTGATACCGTAGTAGAGATTGCTCAACAGGTTGAAACCATCCTAACCACGGCATTCAGCATCAGTAAAAAGCTGAAAGGACGCGTGGATCTTTCTATGGCATTCGCACTTTCTGACATAAAAGCTCAAGTAGAAGGTTTGATTTTTAAGGGTTTTGCCACAGAATGTGGGTGGAAACGCTTGCCGGATATTCTACGCTATATGAGAGCGATTGAACGCCGCATGGAAAAACTGCCAATTGACCCGAACAAAGATCGTCTTCACATGATCAAAGTTGAGTCAGTAATGAATGATTACAAAGAACTGCTGAATAAAATTCCAAAAGGGATCGCGGTTCCAGAAAATGTAAAAGAGGTGCGTTGGATGATAGAAGAGCTTCGTGTAAGCTTCTTCGCACAGCAGCTCGGTACGCCTTACCCAGTATCAGATAAGCGTGTTAAAAACGCGATTGATGCTTGCTAAAGGAATAAAGCTAGACGCAATGGCAAGGTTTGGGTATAAATCTTGCTTATTGCATTACTAATTGAATAGTTATTACATACAGGGCGACTTGGTGGCAATTTATTACCACTCAAGGCCTGCCACTAGGACGAAAAAGGTCGAATATGAAAAAAACGTTATTGGCACTAGCACTACTAGGTGCATCTTCAACAGCAATGGCTGACTCTTGGTTGTACGGCGGTGTAATGGGTGGTCAAAACTCATTCGCTGGTGAAGATGAAAACGCGGTGGGCATCCACGTAGGTACAGGTATCCTTCCACTAATCGGTGTTGAAGCGGGTTACTGGGATCTAGGTTCTTTCGACAACGTTAGCTACGGCAACCGTGCTAAACAAGGTGTTGACGTAAGCACTGCTTACCTAGCGATCAAACCAAGCATCGACTTCGGTCCTCTTCACGTATACGCGAAGGGTGGTCTTCACTCATACGAAGTGAAAGGCGATAACTTCAAGCAAGACGATGTAGACGTAATGTACGCTGTAGGCGCTGAATACTTTATCTTTGGTCCACTATCTGTAGGCGCTAGCTACCAAAACTTCAAAATGAAAGATGACGACTCTGGCGTTTTCTCTCTAAACGCAACTATCCACCTACTGTAATTAATCAGTAAGGCGATCGTAAATAACGGTCGGATAGTCGTTAAAGAGTTCGTTAGAATTCATAAAAAATGCCAGCTTGATAGCTGGCATTTTTGTATCTGTTAACCGTGTAATCGCTACTCTGTTTTCTTATAACAGATAGCAAGCGGATGGTTATTTTTTACTGTTCAGAATACGCTGAATTCTTGGGTTAATCGCTTTACCGTGCTGGCTTTCGTACTCTTCACGTTTTAAATCGTTTAGGTTTTTCACTGAGTTAGCGGCAAGCAGGAATTGCGGCAACTCCGTTTCCAGCAGGCCTTTCTCATCTAAACGTTTTGCTTCCAAGTAGTACTTCTTAAACAGACCATCCAGCTTGTTTTCAGCCGTACGCTTCAAGTCATACAGTTTGTTCTGAATCAGCCATTTTTCAATTTTGTTGGCAGCGGTGCGAGACAACACACGGATACGGCTATCCAGCAACTCTTCTTCAGTTAAAGAATCTTTCAGGATCCACAGCTCACCCATTTGCGGCGGCCAGCTGTTGCCAAGCTGAATACGTTCGTGGCAGTGCATTAAAACGCGGTTAAGGCCGTCTGAATCAACAGAGTTGGCAAACTCAATGAACTTACCGCTTGGCTCACTACCGTACTGATATTCCCACTGCGTTTCGTACACGCTCAAGAAAGAGCCGAACACGTGAATACACCAATCGGTTAGTTCCAGCTCTGCAGGATCTTGATCAACAACAGGTACTTGTTGAGACGCACCAGAATCCGCAGCTTGTGCAGCCGCTACTTTCACTTCGGTACTTTGCGCTTCAATCACTTCAGGTACTAATGGACCTGTAGCGTCAGGTACAACAGGTTGAGCTGGCTCAGAAGGTTGGCTTTTTGCCTTTTTGAATGAGCTGCTGCCTGAAGCGTTCAGATGGGCTAAGCTTTTGTCTATACCCATTTCCTTGAGCTTGTCCTGCATTTCCTGAATATTGAGAGGTCTTCTGCTGTTGTTGTCTTTCATTTTGCTTCTCGTTAACTAGCCAGTACTGCAGCTTGGATTCAATCCGAGATAATGGCATTAATTCATTGGCTTTGGCTTTATACCAGAGGACAAATTTCTTCCATACTAAACTATGGTCACCGGTCAAACCGGAGAATTTAAACGCACGTTCTGCCCATGATGGTATCTCTTCTTCGTTGAGATCATGAGTAGAGACGGTGTTGCTGTTCATTGAGCCTCGACCTTGTGGGCGAGGGGCCTGCTGCATGTGTTGCATTGGTGCCGGAGCAGGCTGAAACTTAGGTGCAGGTGCAGGTGCAGGTGCAGGTGCAGGTGCAGGTGCAGGTGCCGTAGAGTAGACCGGAATACTATTGGTCGGTTGAACCTCAACGTGCGCCGCAGTTTGCTCTTGCTCAATGAGCATTTTGAAAACGTGAATCTCTTTTTTATCCCGATAATCTACTTTTACCTTATCGAGAAAACCTTGGTCGACTAAACACTTAAGACAGTCGGCTAAACCAAACGTAGAGAGAGCACAAAGTTGACCTGCTGTTTGTAGGCACACATTGGTGTAGCCGAATTCGTCAGCACCGTCTGCAAGCATCAATAAAACCAGCTTTTCTGCAGGGCTAGAAGTATTCACTTGCCAAGCTAAATAAGAATATTTGGCGCTCAATATCGTGTTCTCAAAAAAGGTAAGTCGTTGTCACTATTGTAAGTCACCCCTTACCGAATTTATAGCAACTTAACAGAAAACGGCATTAGTAAGCCAAATATTGACCATAAGGAGACGTCTGCCCCATAAAGTAAGCCTACAGTCATTCATTCTTGTGGTTTAAGCTAGGAATCATTGGGCATGAATACGCATAGCAGCTTAAAGTGCCTACATTCTTTGTTAGGTTAAGAATGCCCAATTCGCGTCCACATTCTGTTGGTCACAATACAGGTCTTCTTTTAAAGTCTTCTCTTTAGGTCAACTATTGATGATTTTCTTAGCTATATCCCATTTATTCTCTTTCCATTCACAAAATGTATTTAATTTATAAAACCCCTTGATATGATCAATACTTGCGCTATTATGACGATAAGTCAGAAATGACGAAGCGTCACAAAATGGTTAACTACATGAATTTACTATTCGTGTTAATATATTGGATAGGAGTGTTTTAAATACTGGCGAAGCTTAGATAACGGCTAAGCTCATATACGGACTAAAAAATTATGTTTGGCTTTGGTTGTAAAGGCGATAAACAAGGTATCTTTGGTTGCAAAGGCGTGTTGTCTAAAAAGCAGCAGTCTATTGCAGACCGAGAAGTAGAGTTGATGTTGTTAGCAAAAGATCTGGTTCGAGAACAAGGGTTCGGAAACCTCACGATGGACAAGCTAACGGCAGCGAGCTCTTATTCTAAAGGTACGATATACAATCACTTTTGCAGCAAAGAAGACGTCGTTTTAGCGTTATGTATTCACTCTCTCAAGACAGAAGCAATGATGTTTGCTCGCTCTGGAGAGTTTGAAGGCAACACACGTGAAAAGATCGTCGCATTGCACGTTGCTTACCGAATCTATGCTCGCATGGAACCGGTACTATCAACCTGTGCGATCATGGCTAAAAGCCCGTGGGTACTAGAGAAAGCGTCTAGTGCACGCGTCGCCGAGATGAATGAACTGGAAGAGTTGGTGATTGAACAATGCGACTCTATGGTTAACCAAGCGGTAGAAGCGGGTGACCTAAAGTTCTCTTCTGGCGTTGGCTCAGATGCCATCGTTTTTGCTAACTGGTCAATCGCATTTGGTTCAAATGCCTTGTCACAGAACGCATCAAACAGTCATTGTATTAAGCGGTTACAAGACCCGTATTCAGTATTACACAACGCGAACATGATTCTAGACGGCCTCAATTGGCAGCCCCTTTCTAGTGACTGGGATTACCGCAAAACTTGGCGTCGTGTAGAACAAGAACTGTTCAGTGAAGAGATCGCTTACTTAGAGTCTGTAGGTCGATAGCTTCCGTTAAGCCCACACATGTGGGTTTATTAATAACCATTTTTGACGATTTGTCACAAACTTGAGACTGACCGACTGTGGTTGCTGTTTTCTTGAGTGTTTGACTAAGCATTGTGTCTTTTGTCAGCTTCGGCTGGCTTTTTATGACACAAATATGACGAATCGTCACAAATGGAGACTGTGATGAAACATGACAGCCAGAAGCCCACGTTCGATCAGCAAAACCGAGATAACCCTAATGCTGATAGCGCAAACACAGATCTAAACAGTTGGCACTCAATACCTACCAAGCGTTCGTTTATCGTTCTGCTGGTGGTGTTTTCAATCATCATTTTCTCTGCATTAGGGGCTAAGAACCTCTACTTTAGAGGGGACTACAACATCTTCTTCGAAGGCACCAACAAGCAGTTGATGGCGTTCGATGAAATCCAAACCACCTTTGCAAAAACCGACAACCTTGCGATTGTTGTCGCACCTGAAGATGGCAATGTCTTCACCCCTGAAACTCTCACCCTGATTCAAAATCTCACGGTTGATGCGTGGCAGATCCCGTATTCAAGCCGTGTCGATTCCCTTGCTAATTATCAGCACACCGAAGCCATTGAAGATGATCTTTTGGTAGAAGACTTGCTGTATGAAGAGTACGAACACACACCAGAACGCATCGCCAAAGTAAAACAGATCGCCCTTAACGAGCCGTTGCTCAAGAATGCCTTGGTGTCGGCCTCTGGCGATGTGACGATTGTGAACGTCACCGTGCAACTGCCAGAAGTGGACAAAACCGCAGAAGTGCAAGAGGTGATTGCGGCAATCAATACCATGATCGGCAAGTACCAAGCTCAGTATCCTAATGTCGAATTCCATAAAGCGGGCATCATAGCCATGAACAACGCATTTATGACTTCGGCTCAAGAAGACAGCTCAACGCTCGTTCCCTTAATGCTGTTGGTGGTACTGGTGTTCCTGACCTTTATGCTGCGCTCGTTCTTTAGTGTGGTGGCGACGCTCATTGTGATCATCTCTTCGATTGTTGCCACCATGGGATTGTCTGGTTGGGCAGGGATGTTCTTGAGTACCGCAACCGTGAATGTGCCAACCTTGGTTTTAACTTTGGCGGTGGCTGATTGTGTTCACGTGATTGTGACCATGAGACAAGCGATGCAGCGCGGTATGGAGAAAGCACAAGCCATTCAATACAGCATCAAGCTCAATGCGATGCCGATTCTGATCACCTCGGTGACCACTGCGATTGGTTTCCTGATGATGAACATGTCGGACTCACCAGTGCTGCGTGATTTCGGTAACTTATCGGCACTGGGTGTACTTATTGCGTGCTTCTTGTCTGTGACTATGTTGCCAGCGTTGCTAAAACTGCTGCCAGTCAAACGTCTACCTGCCAACCCTAAGGCGGCAGACAAAGTCACCTTCATGGATAAGCTGGGCGATTTTGTCGTAACTAACCGTAAAGCACTGCTGCCGATTTCTACGCTAGTGATTGTTGGCGCTGCCGCGTTAATTCCGCTCAACAAAGTCAACGATGAATCGGTGAAGTATTTCGATACCTCAAGTGAATTCAGACAAGCGGCTGACTTCATGGAAGAGACCGTAAGCGGCATGACAACCCTCAGTATCGCAGTGAAAACTAACGAGTCTCAAGCGATTGCTGATCCTGTGTTCTTGCAAGCAATTGGTGACTTTACTAAGTGGCTACGCGTTCAACCAGAAACTGACCATGTCGCCACGCTTTCTGATGTTTACATGCGTTTGAACAAGAATATGCATGCCGACGACGACAGCTACTACAAGCTACCGCTGAACCGTGAACTTGCCGCGCAATATCTGCTGCTTTACGAAATGTCTCTGCCGTACGGCTTGGACTTGAACAACCAGATCAACGTCGATAAATCATCGATCAAAATGGTACTCACCGTCGATAACCTTGGCAGCGTTGAGCTAGTCGAACTCGAAGAGCGCATTTACTCATGGTTTGCAGCCAATGCACCGCAATATGAAGTGGTGGCTTCGAGCCCGTCACTGATGTTTGCTCATATTGGCGAAACCAACATGGCGAGCATGCTATCAACTTTGCCTATCACCCTAGTGCTTATCTCTGGCTTGATGATCTTTGCATTGCGCTCGGTTCGCTTAGGCATGATCAGCCTAGTGCCCAACATTGCGCCTGCGATCATTGGCTTTGGTTTATGGGCGCTTATCTCAGGTGAAATCAACCTAGGTTTGTCAGTCGTGGTCACGCTCACGTTGGGTATCGTGGTTGATGATGCGGTGCACTTCTTGAGTAAATACCAGCGCGCAAGAATCGAAGGGAAATCAGCAGAAGAAGCGGTTCGATACGCTTTCCACACCGTTGGACGCGCCTTGTGGATCACCACTGTTGTGCTAGTGGCCGGTTTCTCTGTACTGGCGATGTCGAGCTTCAGACTCAACTCCGACATGGGCTTACTCAGCGCGATTGTGATTTTCATTGCGCTGGTGGTCGATTTCATCTTGCTACCAAGCTTACTGATGATCTTCGACAAACAGACCCACTATTCAGCTAAAACTCAGCACGAATCAAAGCCAGATACCAAGTCGCAGCCTAGATCGACAGCCGAACTGACTACTTCGACCAAATAAGGAAACGTCGGCCTGCTGCGGTGGGCTGACTCAAGGAGATATTTATGAAAAGCGTTAAACAAACATTCGCTACTACATTACTTACTGTTAGCTCGTTGGCACTGAGCACATTCGCCGCTTTCCCAGCGTTAGCAGACCCTGCGAAAGGCTTAGAAATTGCCGAGCAACGTAAAGCGGTCGATGTCGGGTGGGGCGATTCTGTCGCAACCATGGAAATGCTACTTCGCAACAAACAAGGCGAAAGCAGCTCGCGCCTAATGCGATTGAAGTCGTTAGAAGTGGATGATGATGGCGACAAAGGGCTGACCATTTTTGATGAGCCGCGTGACGTAAAAGGCACGGCTTTCTTGAACCATTCGCACATCACCAAATCCGATGACCAGTGGTTGTATCTTCCTGCACTCAAGCGTGTAAAACGCATCTCTTCACGCAACAAATCTGGCCCGTTTATGGGCAGTGAATTTGCGTATGAGGACTTAAGCTCGTTTGAACTTGAAAAGTACACCTTCAACTACATTGAAGACGCGAAACTGGAAGGCGTAGACACCTTTGTTTTAGAGCAAGTACCGACCGATAAAAACTCAGGCTACACCATGCAAAAGGTATGGCTAGACCAACAGCACTACCGCCCAATGAAAGTCGAGTTTTACGACCGCAAAGGCGCACTGCTTAAAACTCTATCGTTCCAAGATTACAAACAGTACCTAAACCAATACTGGCGCGCACACACCATGGCGATGCAAAACCATCAAACAGGCAAAAGCACCGTATTAACCACGACAGATTTAGTGTTCCAGACCGGTCTTAAAGACAAGGATTTCCAAAAGAACACACTAAAACGTGCGAAATAAGGCAGGAATATGAAAAGGATTGTGGCAACAGGAACCCAATTATCCTTAACCTTGGCGGCGACCGTCGGGCTTATGCAGGTGTCGTTGCCTTGTGTGGCGGCAGGCTTTAGTCCTGATATCGCAGGGCAGGTTAACCTTGAACATAGGCAGTTCTTTAGCGACGGCTTACAAGGGCAAGACAAAGGACAAAGCTCACTGGTGTTGCAGCCAGAGTTTTACTGGGAGCAACAAGAGGGCAACGGCAGCATTACCTTCACCCCGTTTTATCGCCTAGACAGTGAAGACGATGAACGAACTCATGGTGATATTCGCGAAGCCTTGTATTTAACCTATTGGGATGATTACGAACTGCGAGCGGGTGTTGGAAAGGTATTTTGGGGCGTAACCGAATCGGCGCATTTAGTGGATGTGGTAAACCAGACCGATGCCATTGAATCGGTCGATGGCGAATCCAAGTTAGGTCAGCCTATGGTGCACTTCACCTCGATAAAAGAGTGGGGCACCATAGACGCCATGTTACTGCCGTATTTTCGTGAGCGTACCTTCGCAGGCGAAGACGGTCGATTAAGGCCAACCGTGCCAGTATCGGACGATGCGCTTTACGAATCTTCACGAGAAGAAAAACACGTTGATGTGGCATTGCGTTACAGCCAAATGTACGGTGATTGGGATGTCGGTTTAAGTTATTTAGGTGGTACGAACCGTGACCCTTATTACCGTGTAGAAGGCAATCAACTTAAGCCATACTACGCCCAAATGCAACACTTCGGATTGGATGTTCAAGGCATTATCGGTGACTGGTTATGGAAGCTGGAAAGCATTTATCGCGACAGCTACGACAACCATACCGGCGTGGCGACAGGCTTTGAATACACTTGGGTAGGGGCGCTTGAATCGTACTGGGACATCGGCTTCATCGCTGAATACCTGTATGACAGCCGAGGCAACAATGCCCAAACCATCGGCCAAAATGATGTGTTCCTTGGGGCACGTTTCGCTTTGAACGATGAAGACGGCACCGAAGTGCTTACTGGTATCACTCAAGACTTAGATAACAGTGATGTCTACAGTGCCAAGCTAGAGGCATCGAGCCGTATTAACAACAATCTCAAGTGGCGACTGAATGCTTGGTTGTTTGAGAACGAAACCCCAGAGGACTTGTTGTTCTTCGCACGCAAGGATGACTTTGTTGAGATGGCGTTGGAATATTATTTCTAATGTTAGCTTCGTGGGGCGTTCCTGTTGGGGGGGACGTCTCAAATTTAAGATGAGCCATATTTAGAATGTTCAAAGTCGTCTTTTTATAAAGTGGATCAAACAATCGAATAAACCTACAGGTAAAATGGTTATATTTTTTCAGTATCTATAACCTCCGAATATGCATGTAAATCGTGCTGGTGGTATCGGCCTTAAGGGATTTATGAATTCATTTAATTGGGATAAAAACTTTGAAACAGGCATTGGTGTTGTAGATGAACAGCATCAATATCTTGTTGGTATTATCAACCACTACGGAAATCTGTTGTCAGAGAACACTATCTCTATCGACGACATAAACGTCGCTTTACTCGATCTCACATGCTATGCCGAATTTCACTTTAAAGAAGAAGAATCTTTGATGAGAGATTGCGGTGTGTATGAGCGACACATTGAAGAGCATATCAAAGTGCATCGTGTATTTATGCAAGATATCTACAGTATGCAAGCTTTCATCATGGAAGAAGATCAGTCGTCAGCACGGCAGTTACTTGATTTATTGATCCACTGGCTTGCTTACCACATCCTCGGCATCGACCAAAACATGGCGCGACAAATGACGGCGATAGAAGAGGGCGCGACACCTCTGCAAGCCTTTGAAGCGGAAGAAAAGCAGCAAGATTCTGCGACTGTCCCGCTGTTGGCTGCGCTTAACGGCCTGTTTGAACAAGTCTCTGAACGAAACAAACAGTTGTTACGCTTCAACCAGTTACTCGAAGATAAAGTTGAGGAACGTACGGCAGAATTAAAACGAGCGAATAAGAGACTTGAAGAACTGTCATTAACCGACTCTCTTACTAATTTGCATAACCGTCGTAGTGCTTTTAAACAGTTAGCGCTGCATTGGCAAGACTCCAAAGAACTGGGCATGCCTTTAGTGTGTATTATGATTGATGCCGACCACTTCAAGCGCATTAATGACACCAGCGGCCATGATGCAGGCGACTTGGTGCTACAAACCCTCTCGCGTGAACTGAAAAACACGTTCCGTAATGATGATATTGTTTGCCGGTTAGGTGGCGATGAGTTCTTGGTTATTTGCCCAAACACCGACCTTAAAGGTGGGATGTACATCGCGGAAACCGCTCGACAGAAAGTGTCTGAATTAGAGGTTGAAACCAGTCATCAAGTTTGGATTGGCAGTATTAGTGTCGGTGTCGCTGAAATGACCCAAGAATTCGAAACCATGAACGAATTGATTAAAGCGGCGGATGAGTCCGTCTATTTAGCAAAAAACGCAGGGAAGAACAGCGTTTGTTCTATTCAGATCTAGCCTTCAGGTCATTTCCAAATTAAGAAGTGGAACCTGTAATTGTTCCACTTCTTCCTACTCCTCATTAATATCCTGTTAAATTTGCCGTGTTTTTAGGCAATAACTTGTTCTTTTAGCGATTCAATTTGGCATTGGTTGCGTGTTTGATTACTATGTGTAGCTATCTAAAAAAACTAATCATCCGATACGGACACTACCAACTGGTAGATGAGGAAATGATGCAACATCTAGAAGAGATCATTGCTAATGCAACGACTGCTATTGATACAGCAGATTCGTTAGTCGCACTTGATGAAGTGCGAGTTCAGTATTTAGGTAAGAAGGGTGAATTAACTCTTCAACTACAAAGCCTAGGTAAACTTCCACCTGAAGAGCGTCGCACTGCTGGTCAAGAGATCAACAAAGCGAAAGGTGCTGTTCAACAAGCGATCGCAGCTCGCAAAGACGCACTACAACGTGCAGAGCTTGAAGCGAAACTAGCTGAAGAAACTATCGATGTGAGCCTACCAGGTCGTCGCATTGAGAACGGTGGTCTTCACCCAGTTACTCGCACTGTTGAGCGTATCGAACAGTTCTTTGGTGAGCTTGGCTTTAGCACTGAGTCTGGCCCTGAGATCGAAGATGCATTCCACAACTTTGATGCACTAAACATCGCAGACGATCACCCAGCTCGTACTGATCACGATACTTTCTTCTTCAACCCTGATCTAATGCTACGTACGCACACTTCTGGTGTTCAAATCCGTACGATGGAAAACGGCAAACCGCCATTCCGCTTCATTGCTCCGGGTCGTGTTTACCGTAACGACTACGATCAAACTCACACGCCAATGTTCCACCAAGTGGAAGGTATGTTAGTGGATGAGAACGTAAACTTCGCACAACTTAAAGGCATTCTTAACGATTTCCTTTGTAACTTCTTTGAAGAAGAAGTTGAAGTGCGTTTCCGTCCTTCATTCTTCCCGTTCACAGAGCCTTCAGCTGAAGTTGACGTGAAACGTAAAGATGGCAAATGGCTAGAAGTTCTAGGCTGTGGCATGGTTCACCCTAACGTACTTCGCTCTGTTGGCATCGACCCTGAGAAATACTCTGGTTTTGCATTCGGTATGGGTGTAGAGCGTCTAACGATGCTTCGTTACGGCGTAAATGACCTTCGTGCGTTCTTCGAGAACGACCTTCGTTTCCTTAAACAATTCAAGTAATCCGGGGCAGTCAAAACTATGAAATTCAGTGAATCTTGGCTACGCGAGTGGGTTAAACCTGCAATTAACAGCGAAGAGCTAGCTCACCAAATCACTATGGCTGGTTTGGAAGTTGACGATGTAGAACCTGTTGCTGGTGAATTCACCGGCGTTAAAGTAGGTAAAGTGGTTGAGTGCGGTCAGCACCCAGACGCAGACAAACTACAAGTTACAAAAATTGATATCGGCGAAGAAGAACTTTTAGACATCGTTTGTGGTGCATCTAACTGTCGTCTTGGCCTAACTGTAGCAGTAGCAACAGTTGGCGCAGTACTTCCTGGTGACTTCAAAATCAAGAAAGCAAAACTACGTGGCGTTCCATCGCACGGCATGCTTTGTTCTTTCTCTGAGCTAGGTATCGACGTAGAGTCTGACGGCATCCTTGAGCTGCCAGAAGGCACAACGTTAGGTATGGACGTACGTGAGCTTCTAGAGCTTAACGACGTAACTATCGACGTAGACCTAACAGCAAACCGCGCAGACTGCTTCAGCATCCGTGGCCTTGCTCGTGAAGTTGGCGTACTAAACCGCGCAGACGTTACAGAGCCAACAGTTGAAGCTGTTGCAACAAGCATTGAAGACACAGTATCTGTTGAAATCAAAGCAACTGATGCTTGTCCACGTTACCTTGGCCGTGTGGTTAAGAACGTAAACGTGAAAGCGGAATCTCCAATCTGGATGCAAGAAAAACTGCGCCGTTGTGGTATCCGTTCAATCGACCCAGTTGTAGACATCACAAACTACGTGATGCTAGAGCAAGGCCAACCAATGCACGCATTTGATCTAGCTAAGATCGAAGGCGGTATCGTGGTTCGTCTAGCAGAGCAGGGCGAAAAGCTAACACTTCTAGATGGCAACGAAGCTGAACTAAACAGCAACACGCTTGTTATCGCTGACCACAACAAAGCACTAGCAATCGCTGGCATCTTTGGCGGTCAAGATTCAGGTGTTACTACTGAAACAACAGACGTACTTCTTGAAGCAGCATTCTTCGCACCGGATCACATCCGTGGTCGCGCGCGTGCTTACGGCCTTCACACTGATTCTTCTCTACGTTTCGAACGTGGTGTTGATTCAACACTACAAGCAGCAGCAATGGAGCGTGCTACACAGCTTCTAGTTGAAATCTGCGGCGGTGAAGTTGCGCCAGTAAACGGCAGCGAATCTGAATCTGATCTTCCTAAAGCAAACGTAGTAGTTCTACGTCGCGCTAAGCTAGACAGCCTACTAGGTCACGAAATCCCATCTACAGACGTAGTGGAAATTCTTACTCGCCTAGGTTGTGAAGTTGAAACGACTGATGCTGGTTGGACGGCAACGTCTCCATCTTGGCGTTTTGATATCGCAATCGAGCAAGACCTAATTGAAGAAGTAGGTCGTATCTACGGTTACGATAACATTCCAAACCAAGCGCCTAAAGCGGCACTTAAAATGAATGACCACAAAGAAGCTGACCAACCGCTTAAGCGCGTTCGTGACCTTCTTGTAGACCGTGGCTACCACGAAGCAATCACATACAGCTTCGTAGAACCAGAACAGCAAAAACTTGTTGTACCTGGTGTTGAGCCGCTAATCCTGCCATTCCCAATCTCTGCGGACATGTCAGCAATGCGTCTTGGCCTAATCCAAGGTCTACTAAACACAGTTGTTCACAACCAGAAGCGTCAACAGTCTCGCGTTCGTCTATTCGAATCAGGCCTACGTTTCATCCCTGAAGCAACGGCTGAAAACGGCATGCGCCAAGAAATGATGCTTGCGGGCGTTATCTCTGGTACTCGTGGCGAAGAGCACTGGGACATTGCAACTAACACTGTAGATTTCTTCGATCTTAAAGGTGACCTAGAAGCAGTTCTTGAGCTTTCTGCAAACGAAATCGCATACAGCTTCAAAGCAGCTAAGCACCCAGCACTTCACCCAGGTCAAACTGCGGCTATCGTAGTAGACGGCAAAGAAGTGGGTATCATTGGTACTGTTCACCCAGAACTAGAGCGTAAGTTTGGTCTTAACGGCCGTACTATCGTATTCGAAATCGAATGGGCAGCTATCAACACTCGCGTGCTTCCAGAAGCAGTAGCAGTATCTAAGTTCCCTGCAAACCGTCGTGATATCGCCGTTGTTGTTGATGAAGCAGTTGCTTCTGGCGACATCGTAGAAGCGTGTATCGCTGCTGGTGGTGAATTCCTAACAGGCGCTAAACTGTTCGACGTATACGTTGGTCAAGGCGTTGAAGAAGGTAAGAAGAGCCTAGCAATCGCACTTAGCCTACAGTCTGTAGAGCGCACACTTGAAGATGCAGACATCGCTGGTTCAGTAGATGCTATCGTAGCTTCAATCTCAGAGAAATTCGGCGCAGCACTTCGCGACTAATCTCTTCTGATAGATAGAAAACCAAAGGCCTCGCATTGCGAGGCCTTTTTTGTTGGGGAGTGTTGAGTGAACTACCTTTAAAATAAGTACAACTGTCTATGCTGTCTCTAAAGCATTGAGCTTTCTTGTTGCTCTTTATCTTTTTTCTCACTCTCAGTTTGAGTATTAAAGGCTCTCAAAAGGTCAGAGTGGATATAATTCATAGATAGTTGAAAGCTCATATGCGGCGCCTCCAAAGTAATTTCAGTCTCACCATCTTTGTATGTTGCTGATTTATTACCAACGAAAGGGATCTTTTGGTTTACCAGTTGGTATTTTTTCGCAAGAGCACCATTTAAGTAATCGAATTTGTTTTTTGGTAATTCTGCTAAAACTGCAACCAGTTTGTTCGACTTACTAAAGATGGCTGTCACATCATTAATTCCTTCAAATTGGATTTGGCTTTGAGGGATCTTGAACATATCACCTTGGCTGTACTTGTTAATACCTTGATGAGATATATTGTATTTGCTTTTTAGTTGTTGAACCGTAGTTTCGCCAATCGTTAATCCAAATACCGTAGGGTTGGCGAGTGCCGATTGACATATAAAAAATAGCGCAAAGATAAAATTTTTCATTTTAAAATCCATTTCAGTAAAGGTGAGTGTTGTTTAAGTAGCCAATAGTGTGATTCTTGGGGATATAAACTTCAGTCCAGTTACTTCCAGAGGACAAAACATAAACACGCTGACCTTGTGGCAATGCCAGCAGTTCTTGACTGTCAAAATTACCTTCTTTATAAACTGAAGCTTTTTTGATCTGAACGGTTTTGGTTCCAAGCTTATTGAGTATGTCACTTAGGTTTGATTGTGCTTGTTTGTAATTTTGTTGTGCCGACTTTGCGTACCAGAACGCAGCTAGTTGATTACTTTTCCGTACACCTTTGCCGAATTCATACCGAATGCCTAAGTTACTTTGAGCAACATCATCACCTTGCTTTGCTGCTTTTTGATACCACTTAAACGCTTGATAGTCATCCTTTTCTACTCCATTGCCCTCTGCATACATAACACCAAGGTTGTTCTGAGCAACGGTATAACCTTGTTCGGCTGCCTTCTTATACCATTTGAATGCCTGTCTTGAATTTGCAGTAACCCCTTCGCCATTACTTAACATCCAGCCCAGCCTGAATTGAGCGTCAACATCTCCTTTCTCAGCAGATTGAAGATACCATTTATAAGCTTGTGTTAGATTCTTATCTCTACCTAACCCTTTATAATAGTGTTGAGCAATAAAATAATCTGATGCAGCAGAATCTGATTTACTTGCTATAGAGTACCAGTCAAATGATTTCTGATAGTCCTGCTTTACCCCATTGCCATTAAAATACATCCCAGCTAAATGATATGCAGCGTTCTTACTCTCATTCGCAACCTTCGATAGTAGTTTAAATGCTTTATCTGTGTCTTTTTCAGTACCAATTCCGTACAAATAATACCTTCCTAACTCGGAAGTTGGGGTTGTCCAACCTGAAGAAGCTGCTTTTGACATCCAATAGAAGGCAGATTCCTTGTCTATATTCGTACCTTGTCCATTCTCATATAACCACGCTAGATTTCTGGCTGAGTCCTTGTTTCCGCCTTTTGCTGATTTAGAGTACCAATGAATCGCTTTCTGATAATCCTGAGTTACACCATATCCATTATTAAAAGCAAGTCCCATATAGAAAGAGCAATACGTATCGCTATCAACACATTGTTCATACCATTTTAGGGATTGCTTATATTCTTTTTTCGCCCAATATAGCTTACCTAGCTTCTTTATTGAGTCAGCGTCACTTTTTTCAGCTTTTAGCCATAGTGGGAACAGCTTTTTGTTCTTTTCTAGAACTCTGGATGCTCGGTCTAATTTGCTCTCTGATGCTTTAGTTAAGTATGTGTGTGCGTCTTGATATTTTTCTTGTTCAAGTGCATACATGCCATAATCATATTGAGCATCTATCAAATTAGAATCTGCTGCTTTTTTTAGCCAATCAATATCTTCCTTTGACGGACGATTTGTTGATGTGTAAAGACGATGCATAGAACGGCTATCACCTTCTAAAGCCAGTTTCTGCCAAGATTCTCTTGCTTCAACATGCTCACCATCTTGAAAGGCTTTTTCTGCCGATTCATATGTCGCTGCACAACCTGACAATATCAATGCGACCAAAGCAATAGCCAACTGCTTACGTTTTAACATTATCCCTAACCTCAAATTATTGTAAGAAATTATAATTACCAAGAGGCATGCTATAAATATTTAACATATGTTTCAACGTGTTAAACTCATAATGCTGCAGTGATCACTGCTTTTTTGTAGCAGATAAACAGTACATAAAGTAACAAATAATATGTTTTGTTGTGTATTTATAGTAAAAGCCACTGTTAATTTGTGGTTATTTCGATTTTATGTGCTGTAAAATAATAATTAGTCAAAATTTTCAAACTTAATATTGTAATCACTCGGTTCAATTAATAGCTTCACCACTTTATAGTGGCTATATTGATTGAGAGGTACGCTTTCTGTGTTCCCTCCAAAGTAAGTAAAGAGACACTATGAAACGTTTAATTCTGAACATCACGCTCTTGGTATTGATGGCTCATGATTCAACGGTTAAGTCAGTGAAGTAGGGCGGTTGTAACTTTTCGACGGATAAAACTAAGGCCTCGCAATTGCGAGGCCTTTTTGTTTCTTGGGATATCTCAACCTGAAAAGGTTATATGGTCGCATCTGTCTTAAACAGTAATACCTTATTATCCGAGTAGCGGTAAAGATATGGGTAAGGTGATGTATTCATTGCCTCTACATCGGCCTTGAATTTTTCAGGATTAGCTTCGTATGTTTTTTGTTTAGCTGAGTTCATCCAACCGAAGTAAGGTACGTAACGATAGAAGTGGCTTTGCTCTTCGTATGTCGCCATCATTTCATCAGAGATAGAATACACGAGGTAACGTTTTGTTTTGGGCACGCCCTCAATGAAATCAATCTCACCTTCTACAATTTTCTTGAAGTAGTTTGGTTTGCGTGTTGAAAGAAAGCAGTGGTCTAATTCATCTTCAACAAAAGTGGTATCAGGCGTAAATTCGGCAGATTGTCTAAACTCGGCACATTCTGGTTTGGTAATATCCATTGCGCTGACACTTGTATTTCTAACATTGAGAAAATCTTGCTCAAACTCAAAAATTTCCGCATTCGGATATTTTTGCTTCATCATTTGTTTTAAGCGATCTAAGTCTTCGCGATAGATTGAGTCGTAAGTGACATCATCGCCAATAGGCTCGATAGCAATATTGTGCTGACGTTTGAAGGCGTAAGGAAGTTTGTCTGCTGTTTGCGTGCCCAAAAAGAACGTCGCTATATCGAGGTTTGATGCCAGGTTGCCAATTAACATGGCTGCGGTTGCGGTGGTACTGACCGTGTTTTTGATTGCTACTTTATCGTAGTAATCTTTCGCCAGAACATCGGCATTACCTAGCTTAGTCGGCTCACGCTCTGTGTAAACATACATGATTTGCATTGCTTGGCTGTACTGATCGTAATTGTCATGCTGATAAATATCGAGATCTGAAGCCTGTTCAGTGTTGTCTACCATTGCTTCTCTATCGTGTCTCACCGTACAACCAGTGAGTAATAATGCAGTCACTGATGCTGCGAGTATCGTTTTATTCATTTTCTAGACCACTAACTATATAAATAAGATAATTATTCGATGTTAATTATTTGCTTTAGTTATTGAGTGTTAAAGAATTCTATTGAAAATAGATACTTAGCAAGAGGTATAAATGTGACTTGGCACGTTGTTATTGAACATTGAGCAAGGTCTAAAGCGAATACAATTGAAGACTCAGGCCACTTCCCAATGCTTGAGCAACCAAAGCAGTTCAACGCAACGTTGATGAAAGCGGTGAAGTCAGTGAAGTAGGGCAGTTGCACGCGAAAATAGGCTGACAATCCCCTCCTAACCTCCCCTTGGTTTACATCTCCAGTCTCTTGTTGGTAATGGGAAAGGGGAGGAACTGAATACCGATCGTGAAAAGTGCAGCTATATGTTCAGCGCCAAAGAATGTTCTCCCCCTCGATCGTTAATCTAAAGAGATCGGGTCACTCCATTCGAGGGGGAGCTAGAGGGGGAGGTTTTGGTCTACTAGAACTATTCAACGCAACGTTGACGAAAGCGGTTAAGTCAGTGAAGTAGGGCGTTGTAGTTGTTAAAAGATGGATGTAATCGGTGATAGATAAAACTAAGGCCTCGCGATTGCGGGGCCTTTTTGTGAGTTGGAGGTTTTGCTAGCTACATTCTTTCAATTTGCGAGTGATGATCGCATCGCTCACTCGTTTATGGTCCTTAAACGACGGCCTCATAGTTATATAAATGCTCTATCAACCACCTCTAGATGCGTAATTAGCGCCACTGTTATTAGCAAGGGCTGACCGAATCTAGGAGGTGCTTTCTGCTGATAATCACTTTAACTATGTGTTTAGGACGTCCTGCTATGGCTAAGAAAATCATATTCATTCATGGTCGCGCTCAAAAGCCCGATAAAGCTTCCCTTCAAGCACTCTGGTACGAGGCTATAGAACATGGCTTGCAGCGAGATTGTGGAGACTCAAGTTCATTACAAGCTTTTAAAGATGTCGATAAACGGTTTGTCTATTACGGTGAGCTATCAAATACATTGTTAGACAAACCAACGGAAGACCCTGCAAGTCGTCAGCAAGCGTTGTCTGAACTCAAAAAGTACAAGACAAGCCAGTTCAATAAAACAACGTATAACAAGGTATCTAAAATTGGTTTTCTGAAAGAGGCGCTAGCAGATACTTTTTCATCGCTATTTGGAACGCTAGGTGTGGCTGAGACACTCATAACGAAGGTCGCACCGGACATGGCGCATTATTGGAATGAAGATACCTATTTTGGCAGTGATGTCAGGCATAGGCTAATGGTTGAACTTAAGGAAGCGCTTGATAATCAAGATGATGTGATGATTGTATCTCATAGCCTTGGGTCGATGATCAGTTATGACGTGCTGTGGAAGTTGTCTCATTACGGAGAGTATAGACACGACTATGGTGCAGACAAGAAGGTCAACTTATTGCTGACGCTCGGGTCCCCGTTAGGCGATGAAAACGTAAAAGATAGGCTAAAAGGGAGCCGCTTGAAAGATGAGAAGAAGTACCCGTTAAACATTCAGCAATGGATAAACATATCGGCAGAAGATGATTTTATCTCTCATGACAGCAAAATTAAAAATGACTTCAAGGATATGCTCAAACTGGATCTAATACCCGGTGGAATGAAAGATATCCACCCGATTTATAACCTCAATATTCGCAACGGGAAAAGCAATCCACATGCTTCCATCGGTTATCTCATTAATCCTAAATTCATCAAAGTACTGGATGAATGGCTCTCGAGTTGATGTGGTTTACCATCACCAATTACTTCGGTGCTCGTTCATTGAAACTTAGATAAAACAAGGCCTCGCGATTGCGAGGCCTTTTTGCGTTCTTACTAAAACTAAATATTAATCGAGCTTAACGAAAACTCGGGATAATCGCTGGTATGCCCGGTAGAAGGCCAACCAGCGCCATTACGCCACTTAGCACAATAAACATAGTGCCAGGCAACACCCAGCGGCTCATTTTACTCAGTTCACTACTACGTTCTTTACAACCGACTAAGCCTAAGTTATCTAACAGCATGGTGAGAGCCCAGCCAAATGCAGGGTTAACGAGCGCTGAAGAGAACACAACAATCGCTGCCGACTGTGTGGTTTTTCCTTCACGCGTCATTTCCATTCCAGCTTCTAGCAATGGAACAAATACCCCAACAATCAGCGCCACACACAGTACAGGTTGCCAGATAGCTAAATCCATCGGGTAACCCCAAACTGCGGCGATGATACAGAACAGAGCTGTGAGCAGCGCGCCAGCAGGAATAGGGCGTTTAGCTATCGCCGCTGGTACGATGTAAGTACCCCATGAAGATGTAAAGTTAGTACCACCGAGCAGAGAACCGAACGTTTGACGAATTGAAGCCGTGGTCATGGTGTCGTCGATGTTCATATGTACTTTTTCGGTACGCTCTGGGTAGCTGATCTTTTGGAATACTTGATGGCCTAAGAAATCTGGCGACCACATCGCCACGGCTAGAATCGCAAACGGCAATACCACCATGAAGTGTTCAATCGTCGGCAGGCCTAGCATCCAACCTGTATCTTCGCCCCACCAATACATAGGGTTCATGTTAGGCAAGCCTGGCTCAGTGTGGAAAGCAAATGGGGCGCCCATGGCAAATGCAATCGTACCACCCAGCAAGCAGCTAAGAGGGACAGCTAGCCAACGCTTACGGAAATGTTCCAATAATGCGTACAAAATAATGGTGCAAAAGATCACGACAAAAGCAATGTGGCTCATACCGATTCCTTCAGCCCAAGCGAAAAGCTTTTTCACTTGAGAGGCGGTTCCAACAAAGCCGAGGTAGAGCAATAAGCCGCCACACACGCCTTTACTGGTGAGGTTGGCCAACATGCTGCCACCTTTACTGATGGCTAAGATGAGGCCAAAAGCGCCAATCAACAGGCCAAACGCCATCGGGTGTCCACCTGCTGCAACCACAATCGGAATCAAAGGGATAAGTGGGCCGTGGGTCCCTGCGAGGTTTGCAGTCGGCAATAAAAAGCCAGAGAAAATAATAATGAAAACAGAGGCGATGAGCAGTTCATAACGAACGTTTTCTAGAATGAAGTCTTCATTTAATCCGAGAGCCCCAGCAAAGGTGGCTGCAATCGCGCCCACCATAACCACTTTACCAATGGTCGCCGCCATCGCTGGGATGGTGTCTTCTATCTCAAATCGATAATCTTTAAACGGCAAATTTGGACGCCAGCGCTTAGGCGACATGATTTGCAATTCGTGTTCTAGATACTGTTCTCGGGATTCAAACTCTGAGCTTGGTTTATGTTGTTGTTCATAGGTGAGTTCATCCTCATTGGCTTGAGGCTTCTCTGTTTGTATATGTGCGGACTCTAAAGTAGTGCTCATTTTGATTCCTTTCGTTCACACTCTTAGGTGTGTTATTCCAACAAACGTTGTTGACTCACGGTATGAAGCGCAAACAATGCGTCAACTTATAATTAAAAACTCATTAACATTTAGTTGTTAGTACCTTATACCAAACCAAAAAAAACAAATAGACTCAGTCGGTTAGACATTAGTCGTAGAGTCGGACGACTAGTATTAGACCCTGTAGATAGTATGTGTCTGGTTATTTGTAGTCCCTTAATTTCTCCCACGTTCTGCACTTGATAGTGATAGAATCTCCGCATTAGAGTTATCGAGAAACTAGGTATTTATAAACAATGTTTATCCATCACGTAAATGGCATCGACTGGCTGGTAATTACAGCCTTTGAAGAACTGAAAACTATGTTTATCGAAGATGCAGGCCCAATCCCAGCTTGCTTTTCTACCGCCAGCGAGTTGAGCCTGATTGATCAAGCCAAACGCAGTTATGGATTTTTGCCTAAACTCCGCGGTGTGATCACCGATACCGGCACGTATCAAAGTGAAAATCTTGAAGAAGATTTGAACCCACAGCTAGCGTGTATAGTGGAAGGGCGTGGTCGGGTGTTTATCTATCACGGCGACTATGTGGCTTTTGTGGATGACGAGCAAACCTTCATTACCCGTATGGACTGAGAGTGGTTCGGTGAGTTGAGATCTGCGAATTGGTAAATCGGCGAGTTAGCTCCCCTAGAATTAAAAACTAAAGGATTAATACGATGGCAAAAACGGTCTCATTAGTACTTGGCAGTGGTGGCGCAAGAGGCTTGGTTCACGTTGGAATCATCCGTTGGTTAATTGAGCATGGCTATCAGATCAAATCTATCTCTGGCTGTTCAATTGGCGCACTTATCGGTGGTGTCTACGCGGCGGGCAAGTTGGATGAATTTGAAGAGTGGGTCACCAGTATCGACCAATCGGATATGGCTATGATGTTGGACTTTTCATGGCAATCGAGTGGTATGTTCAAAGGGGACAAGATCATCGACACTCTGCGTGGACTGATCGGCGAGATTTCAATTGAAGATCTGCCCATCCCTTATACCGCAGTTGCCGCTAACGTCGCCGATGAAAAAGAGGTTTGGCTGCAATCAGGTTCTCTGTTTGACGCCATTCGCGCCTCCATCTCTTTGCCACTGTTCTTCACTCCACATGTCATTAATGGTGAAGTGCTGATTGATGGAGGAGTGCTCAATCCCGTACCGATTGCGCCTACCTTTAGTGATAAGACAGACTTTACGCTGGCTGTGAACTTAGGTGGTGAACCTGAGATGCTTCAACAGGAAACGATACCGGTTTCCCTACCTACAAAAGAGAGCAATCTGCATGAGAAGGTTGTTCACTTTATCGATAATCTCGGTAGCAGTGTAAAAAGTAAAATGAGCTTCAACTTTGCTGCTTACGACATTGCCAACCAAGCGTTTGATGCGATGCAATCGACCATTGCTCGCCAAAAGTTGGCCGCTTACCCCGCCGATATCACGCTTGAGATCCCACGCAATGCTTGTGGCACCCTAGAGTTTGATCGCTCACAAGAGATGATCGACAGAGGCTACCACTTAGCACAGGCTAAACTGGGCAATCGACTTTAATGTATTTGCTGCTGAATGAGGGTAACTATGGAAACTGAACTCAAACTATCTGAACTCAAAGAATTGGTCACAACAAAAGATGTCATCGTGCTCACCAGCATAGAAGAGCCTGCTGTATCTTGGTTGATAGATTGCTATCAAGAGAATGCTGATATCCAAATTATCGAGAACGCACACCAACTAGATACTGAAGCGATTTTGTCGCAATGCAGAAGCAGCCTTAACGAAAGTAAAAAGGTCATCCTTACAGCGCAGTTTCGTAGCCAACTGCCTATCATCAATATCGCTTCACTGTGTAATGAGCAGCGCAAATCATTGATCAATATTGAGCTATCAGGCTGGGATGAAGACAAACGCGTTCCTCATTCTTACAGTAGTTTCTAGCTTATATTTGTTGCTAGCTTATATTTGTTGCTAGGTAACTGCAGTTTTTAGGTAACCGACAGCGTCTCTATAACCAGAGCAGTTCAACACAAGGTTGATCAAAGCGGTTAAGTCAGTGTCCGGAATTTGTTGACCACTACAGGGTGGTTGTATCGAATCAGGAGTAGAAAAGTCTCTTGAGATTTTACTTGTCTAAATTGTGCTTAATTATTTGTTCCACCACACCATTCATCGTCCTTGAGCTAATCTCCGGTTTCAAATACAAGGAATGATACTCAACTCCTGTTCGGTCTATATAGGCTGCTTGTAAGCCAGCGGATAGCGCACCATGAGTGTCCCAATCATGAGTAGCGACAAGACGAAGGTTTTCTACAGGCTCTTTTAAAGTTTCGGCTGCAAAGTTATACACATCTGAATTGGGTTTGAAACTGCCTGTTTCTTCAACGGAAATGACGGTGTCGAAATAATCTTCTAAGCCTGAGTTCTTGATTTGAGAAGTGATGAGATCGAGGGATGAGTTGGAAAAAGCGACGGTTTTAAACCCGTTCTCGCGCAATTTGAGCAAAGACGCTTTGATATCTGTGTGCGGTGGTAGATTGGCAAAAGAAGTTAACAAGGCACCTTTGCTTTCCGCCGTTAAATCACACTTGTACCGTTGTGCAATAGCGTTGAGCGCTGCATTCGCTAATTCAGAAAAAGTAGATTTTACGTTTGTTGCGATGCAAACCGTTGAAGAGTGTAAAAGCTTTGAAAACCAAAGTGATAATGCATCCTCCTTTCCAAACACCGCTTTAAATTTAGGCTGTAATGACTCCAAATTTAAAACCGTTTCGTTTATATCAAAAAGTATCACTTCTTTTTTCATGCAAAGCCCCCAGATTTAATTGAATTTTATGCTTACATAATCTGCTCTGACGATATGGTTTTCAACCTCCATTCAAGTAACTAAAGCTTTGCTCTCTAATTTGAAAAGAAGCTGGAATGCGTCAACGACAACCCGCCAACTCAAATCTGGCGTTGCTTTATGAGTATCATGCAACGCCAAATCTGAAACGATTTAGCTTAATTTGCGGCTTCGATGGTGCCTTTGAAAGTGCTGTCTAAAAAGTCATTGATCTCTTGTGAGTGGTAAATTGAGATAATCTTTTTATACGTTTCATTATTTTTGTCTTCTTCTCGCGCCGCAACAACCATCACTGCTAAAGGTGCGTCTTTTTTCTCTAAGTAAATGCCTTGTTTCTTAGGGTCGAGTCCAGCCGACATTACATAGTTCATGGTGATTGCAGCAGCATCTACATCGTCAAGAGAGCGGGGTAGCTGCGCGGCATCCACTTCAACAAATCGAATGTTCTTCGGGTTGCTAACAATATCGTTTAAAGACGCGTTGAAACCAGCGTTGTCTTTTAATGAGATCAGCCCTGCATCTTCAAGCAGTAATAGTCCACGCCCGCCATTCGTTGGATCGTTTGGAATCGCGATTCGAGCGTTTTCGGGAATAGAATCAAGCGAAGTGTACTTGTTCGAGTAAACGCCCATACGCATCAAAATTGAACGTCCGATAGAAACTAACTGGCTATCGTGATTGGCATTAAAGTTATCGAGGAATGGCTGATGCTGGTAACTGTTCAGTTGGATACTTCCATCATCTAATGCTGCGTTAGGGGTGATATAGTCTGAGAACTCGACGAGTTCAATGTTTATCCCTTGCTTTGCTGCTTCTTTGGCAACAGCTTGTACAACTTGTGCATGTGGGCCAACTGTCGCCCCAATCTTGATGACAGCCTCGTCTTTTTTTCCACATCCTGTTACACCGAATACGAAAGCTAATGCCAACAGGGATGCTGTGATTTTTTTGTAGCTGTTCATGATAACTCCATTTAATAAATAAAAGACATGTAGACGTCTAGCTATCTATATTATCTATTTGCGCGATCGGGTCAATAGGTTTGTTTGAAGCGAAGTTACATTGATGAGCGGTTAAGTCAGTGAATCAACGAGGCTTCTGTACGTGAGACTCGACCGACAATCCCCTTCTAACCCCCTTGGTTTACATCTCAAACCTATTGTTGGTAATGGGAAAAGGGAGGAACTGATTACCGACCAACAAAGGCCTCGCGAGTGCGAGGCCTTTTGGGTTTTGTAGGGAATAGGGCAGTCACTCGGAATCTAAAGAAAACGGGTTCAGTAAAGCTAACTATTAAGAAAGCTTTTGGTTAAAGAACTCAAGTGTACGTTTCCAAGCTAACTCTGCTTCTTCTTCAGCATAGCGGCCTGTTGAATCGTTATGGAAGCCATGGTTCACGCCGTCATAGATGTAAGCTGTGTAGTCTGCTTCGTTCTCTTTGAGTTCGGCTTCATAATCTGGCCAAGTCGCATTCACGCGTTTATCGATTCCCGCAAATTGGATGAGCAAGGGGCCTTTTACATTTTTTCTTAAATCTGGTGCGGCAGGAGTACCATAAAATGGAACGCCTGCATCGAGTTGCTCTGGCATGACAGCGGCCAACATATTCACGATATAGCCACCGAAGCAGAAACCGACTGCGCCTAGCTTACCGTTACTTTTTTCATGGGACTTCAAGAAGTTTGCCGCTGCGATAAAGTCTTCTTCGATTTTCTCTTTTGATAGCGACTTCTGCATCGTTCGACCTTCATCATCATTACCTGGATACCCGCCAAGCGAATAGAGTGCATCAGGTGCAAACGCAATAAACCCCGCCGCTGCGAGTCGTCTTGCCACATCCTTTATGTATGGATTGAGGCCTCTATTTTCATGAATGACCAATACAACAGGCGCATTGCCCTCTAACTCTTTGGGTACAACCAAGTAACCATAGCCTTCGCCGTGTCCTTTAGGTGAAGGAAACTTCTCGTAGGTTGCTTTGATGGAAGGGTCATTGAAAGAGACTTGCTCTGCCTGCGCATAATTAGGAATCAGTGCAGAAGTTAGCGTCGTCATGGTTAAGCCAAGTACAGCTAGCCCAGATAGACGAGCCATAAACTCTCTGCGATCAATCAGGCCGTGTGCATATTCGTCGTACCAATCAAATGCTTCTTGAGGGATAGATCGAGTCGGCGTTGATTGAGATTCGGTATTTGGATTCATAACTTTTCCTTGTTGTGAGTTGTTTGACCAATCAACTATAGTGGAAAATTTGATATAATTGAACGATCGCTCAATAATTTTTGAGCTATTTGTTATATCAAAGTACAAAAATTAGATGACAGTCCGATAAAACGATCACTTCGAATCGATTTCCATCGCTTTGGTTTGTTTTACGGAGCAATTCAATACAAGGTTGATTTGAGGGTTAAGTCAGTGAAGTCGGGTGTGATGATTGTTTGTTTTTAGGGAGGCTCTAAATCGAAGTTGGGCACATTAGAGCTAGGCTTATTTTCCGCAGACATGGACAAGTAAGTTTCAATGCAAAACGCTTGATTTTACTCTGGTATAATCTTTCCTTATAAGGGAAGCCATAGCGTTATTAGAACCGTTTTGATGAGAGATAAAAAATAGATGTTAAGACTTTTGCGTCAGATAGAAAAATGGAAACTTGCATCGTTTAGTTTACTCATGCTCATTGCCGCATTTTTTATCTACAACCAGATCGGTAATCGTATTTCCCGTGTCGATGAGGCAACATTTTTGATCGGGCAACTGAATACTGTCTTGGATGCAGCGGAGCAATATTCTCATGACAATGGCTCTCTGCCTCCTATTACTTCCGATACCGACACGAACTTCGGCTACTTAAACATCAATCACTTAATTGAAAATCCGGGCTTATCAACATGGCGAGGACCATATCTACCTTATGGCGATACATGGATAGGTGGTGATCAGTACATCGATCACCCAGATTACATAGCAACGCAATTACTGCTTAAGGAAAAGGGCAGCCAATGGGCACGAGGAAGCTCCGAGACAGGTTGTGAATCGTCATCATCCACTTGCTCTGTTGCAGCTTGTATATGGTTGGTACCAACAAAAGTGGCACAAGAAATTAATCAGATTGTGGACGGCAACACGGATATAGAAAGTTCGAATACGACCGGAAAAGTACGTTACGACAAAGCTTTTGGCGGCGCACTTATCTGTATGATTGGAGATGATTATCCAATGCCTTCAGCACAGACAAATTAAGTCGTTTCTAATTATCTCACTGGCAGCTTGGTCTTAGTTTTTACTTGACCAAAGGAGAAGCTCGATTCTATAGAAGCGATATTGGGTAGGCGAGTTAATTGCTTACGGATGAACTGCTCGTAGCTTTTGAGTGATTCACTGACTACATGCTATAGGTAGTCGTAATTGCCCGTCATTAGAAAGCACTCTAACACCTCGTCAATCACTTCGATGTGCTGTTCAAAGTCTCGCATGTTCTCTTCTGTCGGCTTTTCAAGTTTCACCAACACAAACACATTCACAGGTAAGCCACATGCTTCTTGGTCGACACTGGCGTGATAGCCGCGAATCATCCCTTGTTTCTCTAATGCTCGAACTCGACGTAAGCAAGGAGAGGGCGACAGAGCCACTCGATCGGCCAACTCTTGATTGGTGAGCCGAGCGTTGCTTTGCAGTTCAGCCAGTATTTTCTTGTCGATCTCGTCCATTGGCATATTCCATCAATATTGAGTTTAGTTTGGCAATATTATTGCTCAAAGTGTATGTCTTACTTCGCAAATAGCAATTTTTAACATCAGCACAAAACTAAAATTAAAGGAGGAACAACAAGCATGGAATGACTTAGGAATTATGAATACTTCAACTCAACTTAGCCCGCTGCGTAAAACCACCAAACACGAACAAGCAGAAGCCCTTGCGATTGAGCAAGCAAAGCACTTTGGTATCGATCCAAACAGTGATTACGGCGTCACGCTTATCGAACTGGCGACGACGCTGTACAAAGCCAATACCAAGACTCACGACCTTTGGGCATTGACCGTTGATGGACTTTCAGAACTCGACAAGAGTGACCGAATCGCCTGGTTTAACGCCAAACGTTTCCTGTCATTCCAGATCGCTAAGATCCTCGATAACCTGCAAAACCCGATGCGTGCCACTTACCAATCCATTGCCACCAATAATGGCAACTTTGCGTCTAAAGGCGCGTATCCTATCTTCGATAATGTGGCGGCTATCTTCTCGGCAAGCCCGGTTATTACGCGCACTGCGACCTATTTATTTGCCTGTACAGAATGGATTGAAGATGCGTTCAACGGTAAAGAACCGCTGCACGATATTTATTCTCGACTGCTTAACCCAACCTCGATTTCACTGGCTAACCATATGGTTGATATTGAGGCAGGCTCTAGAGCCAACGAATACCTCGCATGGAACTTTAATTCGGGTATGGCGGCCATTGATGGATTGTTGAGCCATTTACTTGGACATGAAGACATAGTCTTGGCTTCACGTAATATCTATGGCGGTTCTTACCAGTTGTTGGAAGATTGGTTTGGGAAACCGTCTAACCTAAATGTCGCGGTGGAGTGGGTGGATGGTTACTCCGGTGATGAGTTTGCGACGCGCCTTGATGAGGTTGCTCATAAATACGCAGATCGCATCGCTGCGGGTAAGAAAATCTACGTTTACCTAGAGTCACCGTGTAACCCGCATGGATACGTGTTGGATGTTGCTAGCATTAGTAAAGCTGGTCACTCTCGTGGTTGACTCGACAGTGGGGACTCCATTGCTGCATCCAGTACTAAAACGCGACGATGTGGCTGAAAGACCCGATTATGTGATTCACTCCTACACCAAAGAACTGGCGGGTTCTGGCACCACAACCGCTGGAGTTGTGATTGGCCGCAACGAGACCATGTTTATTCCAAAAGGAGAGGAGGTCACTTTCACCAAGCCCAACGGTGATGAGGCCAAAATCCTATGGAACGAAACGCTGTTTTGGAATGTGTACTACATTAAGGGTGCATTCCTAGATGCAGATAAAGCGTTTGAAGTGCTCAATGGTATGAAAACGTATGAGATGCGAGTGGTGCAAAAAACGATTAATACACTGACTCTCGCGAAGATCTTTGATGCTCACCCAGACATCAATGTGTCGTGTCCTGCTTTGCCAGATAGTGATAACTATGAACACTGCCAGAACAACATGTACTTGGGGCTACCAGCGGCGCTTTTCACTATCGATATGGAAGGCAATGGCGACCGTGCGCCAATCAATCGAGATGGCTTCAAACAGTTCTTCGACATGCTTGAGCCCGCTATCGGCATGCAAGTAAGTTTAGGGCAAACCAATACAGTGGCGCTGTGTCCAGCACTGACTACGCACTCAGAACTCAGTGATGAAGCGCTCAATGAAGCCGGTATCAAACCGACGACAATGCGTATCTCTATTGGCTTGGAAGATCCTCGAATGTTCATTGCTCATATTGTCGAGGCGGCTAAATTGTCGATTGACCGCAACCACGTAGATTTCTCATCCAGCTTCCCGAGTGGTGACAATATCGATGAAATCTATATGCAAACTTATATGGATGTACACCAGAGGTTTGTGAAAAGCTTGCCGAAGTTCAGTGAGCTGAGTCAGTAACTTAGGTCAGTTAACAAGATTAGTCAGTTAAAGGCCGTCAATAAAAAAGCACCCAGCTGACTCAATAGTCGGTAGGGTGCTTTCTCGATGATCATATTGGTTTACCAAGTCACTTACTATTTAGGCTGGTGGCCTGTCTTCTTCGCAAGTTCTTGCATAGCCTCGGCAAACGTAGTTGTTCCGCCTTTCGCTTTAACCTGAACCACCTTATATCCTTGGCTTTCCAGCGCTTGGCGCTCTTCTAAAACGGCTTTGTCATCTGGTTGACTGCCTTGCACAGGCTGATGAATGTAATACCCTTCTAATTGACCATCTTCGACCAGTTGGTGGTGTTTCAGTGCATTGATATCAAAATTCATAGTAAGTCTTTTCGCTTTAAATGGAGAGTCTCTGTGGCAAAGGCCGCGAGTCTTTATAATTTTATGGTTTGTACAATAGGCATTTTAACCATAAGAAGCTAGCGAAAATTAAGCAATCCAATGGAATGAAGTCGGGTGGTCTTACTTCTTCAATCTCTTATTGAACGCTGGGAAGGAAAGGGGAGGAACTGAATGCGAACGTTTCAATACACCCTTATCTGACCTTTTCGTTCAACCATTGAGCGAAATCGGTACAAATCATCAACCTTTCCAAATGTGGAATCCTCACTTCTTTTATTGGCTCTGTTTTCCATTTGTGAATGGTTATAACCTAGTTTTCGTAGAAAAGAGAATCGAATAAGCCGTGAGCGCGGCGCTTTATAACGAATGAAAACTAGGTACAAGCATGAACGAAAACTTTTATAGATACGCGATTTACACTGTTTTTTCAGCGGCAGCATTGTTCTCCGCTTTTTTAGTCACCTCAGATAATGTTTCCCCTTTTACCACTCAAGCGACTTTGTATCGTAACGTCGCGACCATTGCGCCAGAAGTGTCCGGCGTAATTACCGACGTCATGGTTAGTAATGGCGAGTTGGTTGAAAAAGGTCAACCATTATTTGCTATCGATGCCAGTAGCTACCAATTGAAAGTGGCACAAGCGCAAGCCGAACTGCATCAAGCGCGTGATTCTGACTCAGCGAAATGGCAGCAATTAGCAGCAGCGAAACAAACACAAAGCCAACGAGAATTCGAATATCACAACGCGAAACAGAAACTCGCACGTAACCAAAAACTGCGTAACAAAGGGCTCGCGACGGAACAAGATCTTGATGATGCAATCACCAATACACAAGTTGCGAGTAGTGCGGTTGAAGCTGCGAACGCGGAAGTGAAACGCATTGAGGTTGAGTTATCGACCCAAGACCGCACAGCGGCCATTGAATTGGCAGAAGCAAAACTTGCCAGTGCGGAACTGGATTTAGGCCACACTCAAGTCGTCGCGCAAACGGAAGGCGTCGTGACCAACTTGCAATTGCAATCGGGTAGTTATATCACTCAAGGTACTTCATCATTGCTGCTGGTGGACGAAGCTCATGCGTGGATCAGTGCGGACTTCAATGAGAAAGGCATTGATAAGCTAACTAATGGCCGCGAAGTTTTGGTCTCTTTTGATGCGCTACCAGGCAAAAGTCTTTACGGGGGAAGTGAGTAGCCAAGAGCGTGCGATTTACGACACCAATAACACCAATGGCAAACTGTCTAGCGTGACCAATGATACGCGTTGGATCCGTGAGCAACAGAAAGTACGTACCCGCATTACCGTTAACGAACTGGATCCTTCGATGATCTCAGGTTCACGAGCGAGTGTGATTGTTGAAAGCGGTAACCCAATAATGCACGTTATTGGCTCGGCTTGGATTCACTTGGTTTCAACATTTCGCTACATCTATTAGTAGGAGATGACTATGTGGACATTCGAAAACACTGCAAAGGGTCAGTCTCAACGTAATGAAGCGCTGCGCGTCGCACTTACTGTGACGATTTGTATGGTGTTGGGAAAGCTACTAAACCTAGACTCTCCCGTTTATCTGGCGTTGTATCCAACCATCATCATGACCAAGAATAAAGATTACTCTTGGCTTGGCCTGAACCGTACTTTGTCACCCACTTTATTGGCTGCAAGTACAGCGCTGGTAGTGACTGAGGTATTTTCACAGCATCCGTTTGTGGTGTGGACCATTAGCCTGTTCTTCTTCGATTTTATGCGTCGTCGAGCTACTACGCCAGCGAAGAAAGGTAAAATGTTGATGCCAACTTTCAACTGGATTTTGATTGTCGTGTTTGCTCAGCACACCACCATGGATATGCCGATGCGTATTCATGAAATTTTGTTATCCATGTTGATTACCATGGTAGTAGCAAAAACCATGGTGGCTCTGTTCCCTGTTGAGCAAGGAAGCAAGCCTCCTGTATTTAAAGAACAGCCTGTCACATTTGAGAACAGAGCAATTTCACTCGCGTTGATTGGTCTTGGTTTGGCATTCTTGATGATTGTCGACATCATCTCTGCAACGTTCTGCATGGTGCCAGTGATTGCTGCTGCAACCCAAACCACACACAAAAGCTTTATCGACGTGGTTGACCGCCGTTTTCAAACTCAAGTAGGCGGCTGTGCAGTAGCCGCGGTGTTCACCTTGTTGATGGCAGGGCATCAGTCTACATTCGGTTACTACACCATAGTGTTGGGTTTATTTGCCTTTATGATCACCGCATCAATGGCCAAAGCGAAAGGTTCAGCCAGGGACGTTCATGCCGATGCGTTATTAGCGACCATGCTGCCGATTCAGTTGTACATGACCAGTAGTAATTTGGGGTTGGAAAGTACCTTCCTACGCGCTTGGGAGCTGACTGTGACTTTGTTTGTGCTGTGGGCTTTGTGTCATTTTGTTCGTAAGCCTAATGGTGAAGAGCCGGCACTCGTTCTCTAATAATCAAATCCGGCCAACCGATTATGGTCTGATTTGATTGCGCCTTTCATAAAATTAAAAAATGCTTTTACTTTGGCTGAATCTTCTAAATCTTTATGAGTCATCATCCATAGGTCTGTATTTTGGTGCATCACTTCCATATCTACTCTTTGCAGAGTTCCCTTACTGTTACCTAAAAAGCAGGGTAAGTAGGCTAACCCCATCTGATTTTCAGCCGCGATGATCAGGGGCTCAAAAGAGTCGGCTTTCATGACAATTTTGTCTTCCGAAATCAGTTCAGAAACCTGTAGCGAAGCACTGCCTCTATGCATCATTAACCAAGATGCAGACTTTAAGGGGTGCTTACTCTTAAGGCCATTTATATATTGTGGCGATCCGTAAACACCAAAGGCAATTTTACTTAACTTGGTCCCAACTCATTTGCCGGGCGAATCGCGATATCTGCATCTAGGTGTGAAATATCCAATTGACGAGATGTGAGGCTGAGTTCTAACTGAATTTTTGGATAAAGCCGATGAAAAGCAGCCAAATGAGTACCCAGAATGAGGCGAGATAACGCATCGGTCGTCGTTATTCTTAGCGTACCTTCTAGCTTCAATTCCTGTCCAAAAACCTTGTGCTCCAATTCTCTTACTGTGGATTCGATAGCGAGAGCTGACTCCAGAAGCTTTTGCCCTTCAACCGTTAGTTTGTATCCGGTAGGAAGTTTATGGAAAATTCGTAATTTGTGACGATACTCAAAGGTGTCAATACGACGTAAAACGGTGCTGTGGTTTACACCAAGTGCTCTTGCCGCGGCCGACAGGGATCCTTCATTCGCCACTGTTAGAACATATTGCAGGTCATCCCATCTTATGTTGTGCATTTGCGCATATCCAACGTGTTCAATTAGTGAGTTTACCAAAAATTTAGCACAGCTATAGTTATCTCAACAAGGCAACAAACAGAACTGAAGTTCAAAGCATGCACTGATGGCACTTTTAATCTCCCACGCATTGAGCTTCAAAATTGACAATCAGGAGAAAGAAAATGTTAAAGAAAAATCTACTTATCGGTCTAGCGAGTCTTCTGGCTTTCTTTCAATTCACTCCAGCCCTTGCAGATGAAACAAAAGCAGTCGATTCAGCAAAGACACTAGAAACGGCTCAAGCATTCTTATGGGCGGCAGGCTCAGGTGATATGGCAAAACTCGAGTCATTAATGGCCGATGATTTTGTCTGGCACAACGAAGGTGACGCCGACATCCCTTGGATCGGTAACTGGGAGTCAAAAGAAAAAGTGCTCAACACTTTCTTTCCTCTATTTGGCGCAGGTTTGAAAGTCACAAGCTGGTCAACAGACTATAGTTTTGTAAACGGCGACCAAGCAGTATTCATGGGCAGCATGAGTGCCATTGCGAATGAATCTGGTGTAGACACGGGTAAATTCAGCTGGGCGGTTCGAGTTCAGGTTGAAGATGGCAAAGTGAAGAGTTGGAACTGGTTTGAGGATAGCTACGCAGTATCTAAAGCTTATCACGCCAAACAGTAACCACAGTGACCAATTAGGTTGTAAAGGCTCGATATGCTGTAGACGTATATCGAGCTTAACTTGGTTTTGAATAGCGACGCGAAGAGCCTATTCAACAATCCGACAGTTAAAAGGACACCTGAGACAATCTAGTTCTGAGTTTCAGTGTACGAGCCAAATAACGTACTTTGGCACTATTAAGTTTGGAGAAACTATCTATGAGCAATAAGCTAGCGAATGCGACTAATCTGTATATGGAAGGTATCCGAGATGGTCATGCATTAGAGGCGGTAACGAAGTACACCGGTCAACGTTATACTCAACATAGCACTGGGGTTCGCAACGGTATTGATGGTTTTGTTGAGTTCTTCGAACCGTTCTTAAAACGCTGCCCTGTTAGAGACATAAAGATCATACGTTCAATCGTCGATGGCCAATTCGTGTTTGTTCAAGCATTCCAAGATATTAATAATGGCGAATATAAGTGGGTGACTACGGATCTATTCGATACCGATAATGACGATAAAATTATTGAACATTGGGATGTGATTTCTGCCTTCGAAGCTCAACCGACGGAAGGGGAAGGTCGACTGCAAGGGCCAATCAATCATACTGACTTAGATAAAACAGAGGAGAATAAGAACCTTATCCGTGATTTTTTATGTGATGTCATGGTACTAGGGCAGAAAGACAAGCTATCAAAGTATCTCCAGCACGAAGAGCTAGCCGTTTATCAAGCCTCAGATGTGAGCCCTTTAGATAGCTATATTGGTGGCTATGACCAAGTGTTCAAGATTGTCGGTCAAGGTAACTTCGTAGCAGCTTACAGCCGAGTTATTGATAATGGTCTCGAGGTTGCGCGTTTTGATCTATTCCGAGTTGAGGGAGGTCAAATTAAAGAGATATGGGTAAACCAAGAGCCCGTGCCACCAAAAGCAGAATGGGTAAATGGCGGGAAGTTCTAGAGTCGCTTTAAGGGAGTTACGCCAATAATGCTATCGCTAAAACAAACCGAAAAAGCGCATCCTTGCTAACCTTACTGGTTGTGTGTGTTTAACCTCTTGAATCTTAGCCAACATGTTTTGTGATGGAAGAATATTTACACTGTTTTACAACTCGGCTTAACGCTCCACAATGCAATCGCGCCCTTGAGATTTTGCGTCGTATAGGGCGTTATCCGTTCTTTTAATTAATGAATTCCAGTCATCGTTTATGAGGGCTTGAGTCACTCCAATGCTGACAGTATACGTGCCAGAAGAGAGCTCTTGATTGGAGTTGTGTTTTGCGTGGTTTCTTATTCTTTCAGCTATCTGCATTGCTTGAACTTTATTCGCTCTAGGTAACATGACAACAAACTCTTCTCCACCATAGCGAAAACAGAAATCGCTTGTGCGGCATGTATCTTCAAGAATTTGACCAAAGTGCTTAATCACATCATCTCCCTTGTCATGACCATAGGTATCATTAATTTTTTTGAAGTGATCTAGGTCGGCCATCAGTACAGAAATGTCACTCTCTCGGCCTGGTTGAACAAGCTTGGGTATCAGTTCTGCTAGGCCTCTACGGTTATAAAGGCCGGTTTGTTCATCAGTGATCGATGAACGATAGGTCTGCTTCAACAAACGATCAGTTAAGATCCAAAACACTGAAAATGCGAGGCTAACAATTGTGATTGTCATGATAACGAAAGACAATTTATGAATATCTGATATCAGGTAATAGTTCGAATTCGTTCCTTTGGTATGAGCAAGTACGCCCCTAATTGCCATATAGAGAATGTTGATAAACAGGGTCAGATTCAACAGACACTTTGCTTCTCTGTTATCGTGCTTTTCCCCTGAATAGTTTGCACAGAGGGCTAAGATACATATCGTCACAACGAGAATACTTCGAGCCTCGATCCTAGAAGTAACAGAAGGCGCAATTAGGGCGCTATAAAGGAAGAAGCTAATGCCAAGGTGCGAGTTATTCAGGAGCCTAACCTTAGCTTTGTTATACCTTTATTTTAAATTCTCTAAGCCCGATGTATCGACGCCTTTTAAGGTGTCTTTTGCTACTTCATCTAAATCCGTCGTTGTCGATTTTTGAGGATAACTAGCAGCGGCACCTTTACCGATCGCTGTTGCTTCTGCTTGTAGCTTTTTCCCCTCAGACTCACCCGCGATCCAGCCTTGTTTGTAGTCACTGTCTGACTCAAAACGCTTCCCATCTTTTATGTAGTTTTCGAAGCTATTGCCGCTTTCTTGCATGCCGCTATGCCTACCGTCATGAAAGCCCTGTATGTAAGAGGTGTTGTGACCACTCTCAATCAAAGCACTATCACTTGTTCCGCATCCGGACAAAATAAAAACTAATAAGATTAAAAACAGTTTATTCATACTCAAAGCCTCGGAACTCAGTCGTCTAAATGATAAGAATAGACCAAGATCATCTCGCAAAGGCATAACAGCGCTCTAGGTGGGAAAGCTTGTTTGAGAATCATGATATTCAAAACTTGAGAGAGTAGAGTTACTACTGCCTTATTAGATCTAGAACGATAGCAAATCACTGGGTGGTAATTTGCTATCAATTACAGAGTGAATATCCGTTGTGCATATTGGTAAGTTCAAGAATTAAGACGAGGTGACTTATTGCTTATTTGAACGGTTAACGATAAAACTCAATATCACGACTGCAATACTAAAGCCCACAACACCAATCCAACCCCCACGTTCAAATACCTGAATTCCCACAAATGAACCAAACGCACCACCGAGATAGTAGCCAAGCATATAGATTCCGTTGATACGACTTTGAGCTTGTGGGTCAATTGAGAATACGCGTACTTGGTTCGATACTTGAGCGCTAAATACCCCAAGGTCGATGAGAATGATACCGACGATCAATCCAGCCAATGTGTCAGCGAAAAGCCCCGATATAATAAAACCAGCAGTAATAATAACTAACGCCATACTGATCATGTTTCGAGAGCCAAACTTGCTCACCAGTGACCCTGAAACTTTTGCTCCAATGACTCCAGCAAGAGCAATAACACCAAACATTCCTGCCTGTTGTGCATTGTAGTTAAACGGAGATTCACTGACATGCAGAGCTAACGTCGCCCACAGCGCATTGAACGAAGCAAACCAAAGCGCGCCAGTTAAAGCGGAAGTACGCAGTGTCGCATGCTGCTTGATTAACGTGGCCATGCTCGCAACCAGTTTAAGGTAAGGTATTTTCGTTGTCGGCGTGTTCGTCGGTAAAAAGGCATACAGCAACACACCAAAGACCATCGCAATAATTGCTGACATCATAAATACCGCGCGCCACCCAAACTGCTCACCGATGAACCCACTGAGTGTACGCGAAAGCAAGATGCCCACAGTTAGGCCTGTCATTAATGTGCCAATGACTTTTCCTTTCGTTTCTGGAGTACTTAGTGACGCTGCAAATGGAATCAGCTGCTGAGTGATGTTGGCACTCAAACCAATCGCAAAACACGCAACAACCAGAGCCACTAAGCTAGATGCAGTAAACGCGACAAAAGATGACAACACCAACATGACAGACAAGATCGCTATTAGGCGTCTGCGGGGTAACGTGTCTCCTAAGGGCGATAAGAATAGCAATGCCACGGCATAACCAATCTGACCGGCAGCTGGCACTGCGCCTAGCTGTTCGCTTGTTAACCCTAGCTCTGCGCCGATCTTAGGTAAGATGGGTTGGTTATAATAAAGGTTTGCAGCAGTTGCCGAGACTGCGCTCGACATCAGTAATAAACGTCCTGTGCTCAACACTTCTGTAGTCAATTTTGACATGGTGACACCTTAACTTTGGTTCATCGTTTTAATGAATGATTTCGATGAGCTAAGTCTAAGGTTAGCGATTGAATAACAAAAATAACCATTTGATTTAAATTCTATACGAATCTGGTATAGATAACTTTCTAAGCCATGTTTTGTTGAATCGCCTCTATTTCACTCTGTACGACAGCAACAAAGACACTGGCTGTAGGGGATAGAGTATGCGAATGGTGTGTCATCACTAATGGCATTTGTACGTCCACAGATTCAAGATTAACAAATACACATCCCTCACTGCGTAAATCACGAATTGCATGCGGTGCGATAGATACACCTAAGCCAGAAGAGACTTGGGTTAACACGGTTTGCATGTTGTTGGGTTGTTTTTTTATATTTGGAGAGAATCCAGATAGGTCACATTGAGTAATGATGGAGTCAAATAATCCTACCGCTTGTTCACGTTCAAATAAGATGAAAGGGTCTTGCTGCAGTTGTTTCATTTGAATGGTGGAGTATTTAGCCAACTCGTGGGTGACGGGCAAAACAGCAACAAGCTTATCTGTATAAATCGTCACCGAGGTGTAATCATCAACAAGCAGGTTCGGCAGTGGGCGAGAGAAGCTAATATCGATCTCTCGTTTGTCCAGAGCTTCGATCTGTTCAGAAGCCGTCATCTCAACAAGATCAACATCAATATTGGGGTTTTCAGCAATATACTGTCGAACTAAACGAGGCAAAAAGCTCAGAGTTGCGCCTCCAAGATAACCAATAGTTAAAGTACCAATACAACCAGAAGAAGCTCGAATCGCGGACTGTTTTGCTTGTTCCGTTTGTTCGATGAGTCTAATCGCATCTTTAAGTAAGTGCTGCCCTGCGGCGCTAATGACGACTTCGCGAGATGTACGGAAAAATAGGCTCACTCCAAGTTCGTGTTCAAGGCTTGTGATATGGCGGCTAATGGCAGGTTGAACGGTATTTAACTCTTTTGCAGCTTTTGAAAAACTGCAATGTGTCGCGACAGCCACAAAGCTTTTTAGTACTTTGATTTCCATATAGCCTCAATATAAACCTAGGTGATAAAAAAGCGCTAACTTGCGCCTATATTGCTTTTATTATCAATCACAAAGACCTTGCTAGCAAACCTTAGGGTAATAACGTTTGCAAGGCTCTGGTCACTTGTGAGAGTGGGGCGATAATCCTACGTATTCAGCTTTCAAGCTTTCTGTTTTCTAGATAATTCTTTTTCAAACTTTTAGTTTTCGAGCTCTTCGTTTTCGAGATTGCGCCGAACTAAATCGTGCATTTGTTTTACAGTCATCAGTGCTAACCAGGTAATTTCTTCTACTGAACGTTGACCCGTTGTGGAAGTTGGGTTGTGGGCTTCAATCACAGATTGATAAATTGAATCGCCGCAAGCCTCTTCTATTGGCATAGCTCTATATAGTTTGGTTTATTTGAAAGCTAATCTATGAGGTTTAAGACAGTAAGATAGGGTTCAAAAATAGACAGCTTGGTAGTTGATGGAATCAGTACAGAACGAGATTCGACTTAATCCTATCTTCTCGCTGCGATTGTATTCATTGATCGAGTGGTCAAAGCCATAGGCTGTCGACGGGGCCATATATTGAGTTATGCCTTGCTGTGTCGCTGTTATTTCATCATGGCCATGACCGCAGAACACGTCACGAACGCGATATTTTCGAAGCACTTTCATCACATCAGTATCGTTCTCTAGGCGGATCGCTTTCATCCAATCTGCACCGACTGGAATGACAGGGTGGTGAACAACCACGATAGGATCATTGGCCTTTCTCAATTGTTGTTTTAGCTGAGCCATGCCGCGGTTATCAATACGCCCTGAACCAAGTGGGTGGCGGCTGTCTAGCGGCTTGAAGCTTGAGTCTAGGAACACAAACTCTCGTTCACCGATGGTGGCTTTGTCGGTGACATAAATCGTCGAGCCTTTTAGCTCTGTGCGCATTAAGCGAGAGTCATCATGATTACCCGCAATCACGTAAATGGATTGGTCGCTAATGTGTTGCCTAATGAATGCCTCTAATCGAACGTAGTCGCCATACTTTGGGTCACAACAAATATCACCAGTCAGAAAGATGGTCTTGCATGCCGTGTCTTTGTTGACGTATTCCAGTGCTCTGCGCAGGTTCTCATAGCTGGATTCATCGGAAAGGTGGCAATCACTGATTTGGTACACGGTATTCATTGTTATTGTCCGGTAATTCGATACGTAGAATTAAAAGTGATAGAAAAATGCCTGCTAAATCAGCAGGCATTTATTGGTGTTATTTCGCTTTTGATGCGGCGTGGTGTTCAATCATGAAGGCAATGGCTTCATTGCTTAAACAAGATTTACTCACATATTGGCGCTGTTTACCGATATGCAGGATAAAACCAAGATTGGTCTGCTCAAGTTGGTCGATGTCACTCCACGCGATGGTGTTGGTCGCTTTGTGGTTTTTGTAACTTACTCCGTTAGCGTCACCTTGAAAGACAATTTTGCTGCCTGCGCCTGAGCTGATCTTTTGTCGCCATAACCACCAGGTTCTTTTGCAGTACACACTGAATGCTTCAATCACACTCAAAACGATAAAGAACCAGCCAACATAGCCGTTAGGTAATAGTTCAAACTCCAGTAGAACCACACCAAAAATAAGAAACAGTATTCCTTTTAAGTAGGCTTTTGGAAATTGAGTCGGAAGGCTAGTTTGATCATAACACTCCGCGAAAAACGTCTTGTCGAGTTTGTATTCTGTAGTGAAACCGGGTTCTTTAGACATGTGAGGCTACTTTATGGTTCTCTGTGAATGGGCTGTCAGTGGGCAGGTGTCCCACGCTGCAATTTTGCAACTTGATTATTGTATCGCTTCTCACTGTTTTTATTTAGATATTTTGGCTCTGTTTTGTAAATCGATGATACTTAACGGGTCTATTCTAACTTTAGCTATCAGACTAGTGTAGGGGCATCTTTAAAGTCACCTAAAAATTTGGTGATGGGATGGATAGATCTGTGGAGTCACCCGGTTGTTGGGACTACTGGCCTTTTTGGATAAAACTTCGATCTCATTTTGTTGGTTGATGGAGTCTATAGTGATTAGCGTGCTTTATCACTACTGTTGAGGGGCTGGCATAGTCTGCTCTAACAGAATAAACATATGAAGCTTGCAAAGTTCATCACTGTTCACTCTGAGAGGCCATGCCCAAAGCGATACCTTGGGCATGGCCTTATTCTATTTCAGTTTTAGGATCAGTACTCGATGAATAATGACACCTGCTTAACGTTAATGAAGAAACTTCTTTCATAGGGAGAAGAGGTAAGAGCAATATCTAGTTTGTTCAACCCAGACACTCTCTTCTCATTTAATGCTTCTAATAGTTTAGAGTTGGTAAACCTAAGCGTTTGACCGGCTTCTACGTTGTTGAATGTAGTGAGTGGATTACTCCATGCTGCACATATTGTAAAAGACTCACAGAACGTGTCGTAATCCAGTGTGTTTGGAGACCAAGTTTGATTAACGATATGCGCAGTTACATTGTTGAATGGAAATTGAAGAGTTGAATCTCCGAAATCAACAATAAGCGTTGCCTGTTTAATTTTCCCTCGAACCTCACTTAAGTCAAAACTCGCTAGTGTTTCGTAGTCGTATGGGATTGAAGCCCCCGCTCTTAAGTAACCACCGACACGATGTTGCGTGACATGTGTTGCCGGGGTTGCTTGCCAGTTTTCTCTTTCCAAACCGAATAGGTTAGAGGGGAGGGTCACATTCACTGGCGGACTGAAATCAGAGGCTTGGTATGGTGGAGTTTGACCGAGAACTCCTTGTCGATAGGAGTCAACGCCACTGTAGATTAGCAGTGCGTTCAGTTCATAAGGACCATCGGCTTGCTTAAACGTGTCACCAGGAACGGTAAACTTGATGGTGTTTTCGCCAGCCTCAAGCGGTTCTTGGAAACTCACTAGCTCTAAATACTCTCCGGCTGCACCAACGATATTTACCGAACCTGTGTAAGTTCCACTGCGCGTAACATGGATAGGAAACTCAAAACTCAGCGAATCAATGTAGGTTCCATCTTGCGACATAGTCGGTGTGGTGACTAAACTCCCCGTGACTTCAATCGGTTCGCGGCAACGCTCAAAAGATGCTAAATCAATAAATTCTTCAAACTGAATTCGAGGGGCTGAAATTCGTATGTCATCTTGAGTGATTGCGTAGATGATCGTCGGGTTGGAGGTCAAAGTAGACGCTGAATCAAACGCGCCAAAAATATCTTCAGTTGAGTACTGTAGAGTGACGATTTGCTTCGCAGGTTTGAGTTGCAGACGTTTGCTTGTGTTCAGCTCGTCAATTCCATCGGTGAGGTAACCATGAATGGCAAAATCCCCCGCGGATTTAACATCAAGTTCCAAGCGCTGCTCTAAGGCAATAACACAGCCTTCAGAGGAAAACAGTGGAGCGAGTGAGAGGCTGACAAATTCAATGTCAGAGGGTAGTACGTGGATTTTTTTACTTGTCTGGCGAGTGATAGTTGTTCCATATTCTTCAAAAGACGTTATGCCTTCAATTAGATAATCCCCTTCAGCGGGTGGAACGAAAATATTGCTGTAGACACCATCTTTAGCAATAGCATCGAAATTGACACCCTCATCTTTAAGCGTCAGGCGTGTTTTTATTCCAGCTTCATCAATGATCACTGCGCTGGTTTGGGCACCTGTGATTGGATTCCCTTTGTTTGTCAGTAATGCAGAAACGGGAACTGGTTCACCGACCACAAATTGGTTTGCAGCTATCGCCATGCCAAACGCAATAGGGGATTGGATCGCAACCTGAGCAATAATTACTGTGTTGTAACTTGGGTTTGGAAAATCAACGACGATCTTCCATTCGCCAGGTTCAGGGTTAGTTACTTCAGGCAAAAATAAATAGCTGCCCGGTAGCGGCGGACTTTGTGTGTCACCTGAAAGTATGTTCGCTTGCACATCATTGGATGATGTTGCGACTTGCCCGTTAGGCTTGACTAAATATACGGTTGCATCATCCAACGGCACGATGATTTCTGCTTTTAGGGCTTCCGCTTTGTCGATGGTAAATAGCATTGTGACTTCGTTATCGTTACTAGTCACTGGTTGAGATAGTGTCGTGCTTGTACTCATCCCAACGGGTATTGCATTACTGGCGATAGCCGGTGTGATGAAGGTACAGAAAAGACTGAACACCATCACTAATTGCTTGATGAATTTCATTGTGGCCACTCCTTAGCGCATTGAAATAATTTGTTGTAGAAAACGTTCAACGTTTTGTCCCGTTTTCATTGTTGAGTGGTTAGCCAATACGTTACCCAATGCATTGGTATAACTTGGGTTAGCGCTTGCCAAGGTTACAACAACATCATTTTCTTGCGGTACTGTTTGAATGGCTTGGTAACTGACTATGGTGATTGGATGAGCTTGTGGTCCATGCACACTTGGCATTGTGACCGATTGAGTTTGAGTATCGAGGTAGGCCGCAGAACTAAAGCTTCTTAGCGCCTGCCAAGCGGTAACGCCTGCCCAACGCGATCCCCACGGGAATAGGCCAACGATATCAGGATCTTTCTCAATAACACCGTCTTGGTTGAGATCGGCATTTGCCCCAATAGAAAATGTATTTGCAATATTGCCGCGAGTACGCATTTGGATCGCGTTTGATGCTGTATCCGTTGTTAGATCACGGATACCAGGCATTTTAGGACCCGCAAACGGAATATTTGGGAGTTGCATGTACTTGCCAGCGTAATTATTTGGATCGGTACTGACCTTACTGTAGATATCGGCGTAGTGGTCCATTTTTATCACCGACAAATCTGCTGCGACGCTACCAAGGTGAGGTGTGGAGAAAGTAGAAAGGGAGGTTATCTCAAAGGAAGGGCTAAGTGCTTTGAGGTTTTGGGTATCTAGCCCGCCTTTACTGTGTGCAATGACGTGAACTTTGTCGGATTTCAACTCATCGAGAAAACCCTGAATTTTGTTGTTCAAGATATTAGCGTTAGTCGCTGTGGTTCCATTTTTGTCAGCAGAGAAACGAGTATAACGAATGCCATAGTCATCAAGTGTAGAAAGCACGCCTGGAGCCGTATCATCATCCCAAGTGTCTGATTGTGCAGCAATGCCATGAGCAAGAATCACAGGAATGGCAACATCAAACTCGATTGAGACCCAATCGACAGACATACACCAGTTGTCTCCCGTATTGCCTGTATCAATATCGACGCGAATCTCATTGTTTTGGCCGAACTTGACATCACTGATATCGACTTGAAGGTTAGTATCCGTCCAACGGTTATCAGCGCCTTGCAGCGTACCTAAAGACTTTCCGTTAAAAGATACGACATCTATTTCTGGAGCAATATTACTGACGTTGGCATTGGAGTCTATGTCGAAGACCGGCATGCTAATCCTTGCGTTAGAACCGAGAACGCCTTTTTGCTGCATATCGCCCAGTTTACTTGGGGCAATTCTCCCGTCACTTTGTAAAACGTTGGGGCTGACAACCATAGGAACAGGTAAAGAGATAAGTAGAGGTCCGCCAGAAGCATAGGTACAACCGGTATCCAGACCAGGACCAGAATTGACAACATAAACGCCGAGTACTTCTTGCGGTGGGGCTATCCCAGAGCTTTGTGAACGCATCGAGAAATTACGCAATTCGTGTGAATCAGGTATATCTTCGGCACTCGCGAAACTCGGAGAAAGTAACAAAACACTGAGCGTGGCGCTCGGAATGTATAGTTTCATTTGTTTACCTTTGAGTATAGGTTATCCAAGAATTTGGTTGAAGAAAGCTCTATCTGTAGTTGTAAGGTAAAGGCTTGGAGTTTGATGTGAAATTTATTGGGTATAATTTCGGCTTGTTACTCAATTGATAAAACTGCTGCTCTATTTTTTTTCAAAATAGGAAGAGTGCGATCGTAGTTTCTGGATTGCGGAAGTTATGTCCTTATTTTCAAAAGGAGGGGGATAGTGCTCTAATATTGTTAGAACAATCTAAGTTAGTTTATGAAAGAGTAGCTAAGAATAGGAAAATCAAAGTTGGATGTAGGTTTGTTACAGAACTACATAGAGCGCGCTGTTCTGAATGGCTGACTACTAACCTAACTGGCTGTGCAAAGTTAGGTTAGTAGAAATTATGTGGCTGTTAATTCAGATTTGAGATATAAGGGCTAGTGTTTTTTAGTAAAAATGGTAAAGGTCGCAATAAACTGAGGTTTGTTATTACATCGTTCGCTACATAGTGAAAACAGGCGACATACCGCTGTCTTGTCCACTCATTAGCAACAAGCCAATTAAGACAAGTAAAACACCACCGAATAGCTGTAAATAATGACCTGCGGCTTTTAGTGAAGCACTGTTATTCTTGTTACCTGCTGCCAAATAGCGTTTTACCAAGTTCTTGCCTGTTAGTGTCATTATAGCAATCGTCGAGGTTGTGAAAGCAGTACCAATCGCCATGGCAAAAGCACTGACAACACCCATCCAATATAGGCCAACCATGTTTGCGAAAAGCAGTGCCATGATGGCTCCGGTGCACGGTCTTACGCCAATCGTCACTATAATTCCAGCATATTCTTGGAGCGTTGAGGCTTTGTTGATTGCGTCTGCATCGGCTACATGCTGGTGGCCGCACCCACAGTCGGCATGAGAATGATCTGCATGAGTGTTAGCTGCGGCTTGCATTGTGCTAGTAGCGTCGATTATCGGAGAAGGGGCTGATATTGATGAACGAAGTGCCATTGGCGAACGCGCTGAAATTGTCGCAGCTGTGTCTGTTGCGAGTGTAGTGATGGCTTTCACTTTCAGCTTAGGCTTACGCATAGCGGTGTAGATGTTTTTCAAAGCCTTCCAACATATAAGTGCGCCGACGACCGCGACTAAGGCAAAGCTTAATGAAACAAACATATTCGCTTTGTCATTCACTACTCGCATGGAAGCACTAAAGCCCCACAGCAACACGCTTACTAGTAAGATTGCGACCAATGCTTGTAAAAAAGCGGAGACGACCGTAAGCACTAAACTCGCCTTGGCTTTGGTTGGGTGAGTCGCTAAGTAAGTCGACACGATAACTTTGCCGTGCCCAGGCCCCAAAGAATGAAGCATGCCATAGATAAAGCTGAACCCGATAAGGTAACTGCCTGCGCCCCAAGGGTTGGATTTAGCTTCATAGAGCAGGTCTGCAAGTTCTGAATTGACTTCTCTTTGCCATTGAATGCTAGAGATAACTAACGATGGCCACATGGACCACAGTTGATACGCACCAATAGCAATAAGCACGAACGCGCCAGCACCAATGAGGTAGTGATTGATTTTGGATTGATTTTTCTTCATTTAACAAGAACCTATATCTAAAATCTTTCTGTTAATTAGTTGCCATGCTTAATCAGCTAGACGCTGACTTAAAGGCTGAAACGAATCACTGCGACTAAGAAGCGGGAACCGCCGCACAATGAAGCTCAACCGATTGTGTAAACAGTTGGCCTAGCGTGTTATCTGGATCTGCATCGACAGGTAAAGACATTGCATAACTCATTTGCTCTGGCGTCGGGTTAGGATCGATTAATTCTAAATGGCATTGTCTTGCTAGTTCAGGTGACAATGTCACGTCGCTGTTGGATAGCCACGACATGTCGACAAAGTAACTAGGGTCAAAAATCAATACGCGAAGCGAGTTTCGTGTCACAGGCTTAGGTTTAGAAAGTGGTAGGTCAAATGTTAGAACCATCTTGGCTTTATCACGCTCAAACTTTGCGTTCTCAACCACCTGATATTTGATGGGCTCTTCACCATCATAAAAGTACGTGAAGTAGTGCTCGTACATCATGTTTTCGATTACAGACGCAGCGAGCTTTTTGAATGTTTCAGTTTCTGTATCGGCAGAGACGTCTTCTCCATCCAACATGTACATCGAGGTCATTGCATCAAAAGACCACTCCATAGAGAGACCGGTGATCATGCCATTCTCTCCCTCAATATGAGTTTTCATCTCTATCCAAGAGTGAGGGTGGGCATATAGATTTGGCGCAAAACACAATAATGCTAGGCCAACAGTCAAGCCCTTGAGAGAGCGAAAGCATGTCGAGAAACGGCTTACATAGCGTGTGGAGAGGCGATTGATGACATCGATTAGAATAAATGGCTGTTTCATGAGAAATGATGGTAATTTAGTGTGATGTTATATTATAACAACCCGATGCGTTGTTCACTTCAAATTATAAGCTTGTTTACATTGAAGCCGACTGCAATTCTTGATTTTTAATCCAACCTATTTTTCCTATAAACATCTTTGATTGGTCCCTAATTCGACATTATTCAGACTAGTGTGTGACGTTGAATAGTCGATTAAGCTCTCGGTTGTGCGAGGCCTTTTTGTAATGGGTTTGAGCTTGGCTCTTGATAACAGGCATTAACAACGCAAAAAATACCCCCAGTAAAAATACTACCCCCTAGTATATATGGTTATTTGAAAGGTAACTGAGATAGGCTGAAGATGACGGTAAGTTTGGGTGCTTGTGATCTTAGTTATCGATCCAGTAAATCTTATTTTTCACATGATAGTTATTGGCATATGCCAGTAATGGGGCGTATGCTGAACTCCTGATCATCAATAACAGGAAGTTACTATGTTATACGCAGTACCTTGTCGCGACCTTCATGTTGGCAACCACTTTGCTCGTTCCCCACAGATCGCGATTGTCGATGAACAACGACAGATAAAACAGATTGTTCCTTTGATTGACTCCGACACCTCTTGCAATAAAAAGAAGCAATGGATTTCGGTTCTCCGTTCTTACGATGTGAAATCTGTGGTGGTTCGTTATATTGGTAAGAAGATGCTGGCGCACTTGTTCAATAACGATATTCGAGTCTTGGCATCGACAGGTAAGGCAGAAATCGGGGCTTTGGATTTCGACAATCTACGGGAAGTGACCGATCTCGATTATGGTCGCGAGCCGAGAAATAGTGGGTGTGGCAATAAAACGTGCGGCGAAAACGGGCACAAAAAACAAGCTTCGATTCTAATGGTACAGCCTAATCAGCTAGGTGCTATTCGAGGGTTCCGACAATGACCTTTTTGTTGACGCTATTGGGGTTTGTCGGAGTCGTTACATTGATGGCGATAGGCGTGATTTTTTCGCGCAAGCCAATCAAAGGCAGCTGTGGAGGATTGGCGCAGTTAGATATTGAGCGTGAATGCAATTGCAAGGATGTGTGTGAAGGGCAAAGCAAAAAGCTGTATCAGATTACTGAGCCATCAAGCTAAGTATCGAAGTAAGCATCAGAGTTCTCGCTCACTGAGTTAAATAACTTCTGGCTAACACGTTAATTAACTACTTTGAATCACCAACGCGTGACCATTGACGATGCACTTGGCGACTTTAGCTCGTGCACGCTTGATAATGTTGCCGAACGTTTGGCGAGACACCTGCATTTGTTCAGCGGCTTCAAGCTGGCTCAGGCCTTCTTGATCAGCCAAGCGCAAGGCTTCGAGCTCTTCCAATAGCAATTCTTCTTTATGAAGCTCGTCCATAGGAACACCATTGGGCTTAAAACAAGAGTAAGCCGTACGGGTACACAACTGGCGATGTTTTTTTGGTCGAGCCATATCAATCTCTAGCAATCTATGGGTAAAGGTAAGTATGAAGGTTTTCATTCCACACAATCATCGGCGTTGCCAAGTGTGCAGCCAAGGTTTTTTCAACGACAGCGCCATTTATTTTGAAGCTATTGGCGAGCATGACACTTTAACTAAGCATGAGGCAGTAGCTAAATATAAAACCAGAGCCAAGATTGTACCAACAGATAAAGCTGAGGGCTACGATGGCATCATGCAAGGTGGCATTGTCACTACATTGCATGACAGCGCGATGTTGCATTGTCTATTTCAGAATGATATCAAGGCGATGACGGTGAGTTTAACCTCTCGTTTTCATCATCCGATTTTGATTGGTCAAGAACTGGAAGTTCGTGCCCAGTGGGTGAAAAGTAGACGTAATATCTACTTCCTAGAAAGCCAAATTACTCAGTGCGGAAAGTTATGTTCGTCGGCACAAAGTCAGTTTATGTCAGTTTCTAGCTATCAAACTTAAGCTTGGTATAGCGGTGTTGTTTTATCAGTTATAAAAGTCCAACTACGGTTTCATAATCACTGAAAATAACGTGTAAGAAGAAGAGATTAACCGCGCCCTGTTGAAGATTCGTGAGTCACGAAAGTGGCGTAAAATCTTGGTCGATTATTTCGCAGATCAGTAATCGAAATTAGAGGCTTATTCAAAAGCTTTTGGACTTTCGCCGTTACAGTTGATCTGAATCTGAGGCCTTGATCTTTTTGAAGTATTTAAATGCACTCCAAACCGCGTAAGCCGCAACCCCTACAATCAATGCCGAGCGAAGGAGAATAGGCGCATCATGCTCAAGTTGACCAACATGAGGAACAATACTGGCAAACAATCGACTGGTAAAAAGCAGCCCCATTACTAACATAATTACTTTATTCATGTGACCTGCCATACAATTGAGTACGTTGCACAGAACGAGTTTTGGGGCGATTACACGGTTAACACGCCAGACAACGATTCTGCTCGAAATAAAATCATGCGCTTCTCAAACGTAACCGTCAATGCGATATCGGCGTTAAGCCAGTAAGCTAAAATTTCGTTTTTGGAAGGGGGCTGTTCTGGTGCTGGAGTTTCGAGTTCGAGACTGTGGAAGGGCTATGACATCTTCCCGTGAAATTGATTTTCCGGATTTAATATTCTGATTTATGATCGCATGCATTCTAGGGGGGACAAATGTCCTCCTTTTTATTTGGAGAGGCGCAATAAAATAGGTGCCACTAAAACAAATAATAAAGGACACATCTATGGACCTATTCGCTCTACTTGATATCAACAATACTTTAGTCAATATCCCAATAGGGGATGGCTACGCAATGAGCTGGATTGAAGCATTCGGCACCGTGTTTGGTCTGTTGTGTATTTGGTTTGCAAGCCAAGAAAAAACCATTAACTACCTGTTCGGATTGCTGAATGTCACCTTATTTGCGGTTATCTTTTTCCAAATTCAGTTATACGGACTGCTACTTCTTCAATTGTTCTTCTTCTGTGCCAACATTTACGGTTGGTACGCATGGACACGTCCTAATGAGCAAGGTGAAACGCTAGAAGTTCGTTGGTTGAGCCAAAATAAACTAGTAGCAACGGCCGTAGCGTGTGCGATTTCTATTGCTTTGTTAACTATGTACATCGACCCATTCTTTTTTGCGCTAGCAAACATCGCGGTAGATAGCCTGAATCTATTTGGTGCGGATTTAGCGGAGCCAGTGCTTGAACCGGATGCGTTCCCATTCTGGGATGCCACGATGACCATTCTATCTATTGTTGCTCAAGTTCTTATGACACGTAAGTATGTTGAAAACTGGATACTGTGGATTGTGATTAACATTATCAGCGTTGGTATTTATGCGACGCAGGGTGTGTACGCAATGTCTGTTCAATACGCAATCTTAATGTTTATTGCGGCAAACGGTACTCGTGAGTGGGCACGCACATCTAAACGAAACAGTGATAAATCGTTAACTCAAGCAACGGCTTCTTAGGAGTGAAGATGGCAAAGCAACCTCATATCTGCGTTGATGAAACGCAAATTGCTCCGTTAGTTATTGTTTGTGGTGAGCCAGATAGAGCGAATCGAATCGCTAACTTGCTTGAACATGCTGAACTGGTCTCTGAAAACCGTGAATATCGAATCTTCACTGGTCAATATCAAGGTAAAGCGATATCGGTTTGCAGCACGGGCATTGGTGCACCTTCAATGATCATTGCGGTAGAAGAGCTTAAGTTTTGTGGTGTGACTCATATTGTCCGAGTAGGGTCTGCAGGCGCAATGCAGTCACATATCGGGCTTGGTGAGCTAATTATTGCAGAGGGCGCGGTTCGTGATGAGGGGGGATCTGCGGCTTACGTTAAACCGTCGTATCCCGCCTATGCAAGCTTCTCTCTGCTTAAAGAGCTAGACAAGTTCTTGCAGCAGCAAACAACACCTTACTATTTGGGCACGGTACGCTCACACGACAGTTTTTATACCGATGACGAGAAGGCGCTTTGTCAGTACTGGAATGGCAAAGGCATTTTAGGTGCAGACATGGAAACATCCGCGCTGTTTACCGTGGGACGCTTGAGAGGGCTTAATGTCGCTTCTATCTTGAACAATGTTGTCTTGTACGAACAAGATGTAAAGGAGGGCGTTGGGCAATATGTCGATGAGGCAGAGGTAATGATGCAAGGAGAGCGGCTAGCGTCATTAGCGGCACTGGAAGCATTAATTACTCAATAAGAGCCTGAATAAATGCAAGACGAAAGCGATGGGAGACCGTCGCTTTTTTATTGGGTTCTCTCCTGTGGTTTAAGTGGTTACAATCGTTTGAATATAAACAGCAGTAATGCAATGAGAGAGTAAGTATGAAGATTGCACCATACTCAAGCGGACGCTTTAAAAACTACTTAGAAAAAAAAAGCTCTGAATTTAGAGATCTCATCTACCAACACCAAGTTAACTCTCGTTACTTCAATCAAAATGATGAAATCCTACGTCAAGGTGAGCAGCTTCAGTATCTTTATGTAGTGCCCGCTGGAAGAGTCTCTATGAGTATTTCGGCGGCTAATGGGCGACGCTTTCAATTGGGCGAAGTGAATTGTGATTACCATATCTTCGGTGAGATGGAGTTTTTCACGCAGACCCCTTGTCAGTGGAACGTAGTGGCTGATGAACACATGCAAGTTGATGTTATTTGCATTCAGAGATTAGCAGAAGCACTACTTGAAAATCCGGGGATGATGTTCTTCTTTGCCTCTGCATTGGCGGAAGATTATCAAGACTCTATGGGTATTTACACTAACCGTCTTTTACACTCAATTACCTACAATATTGCGTATGATTTATTGGTTCAAAGCGAGACTAACACTGTGTTAGGCGGTTTCGATAAAGTGAATCAAGAAGCAGAACGATTTGGTACATCGAGCAGAGTGTATCGAAGAGCGGTTAAAGACCTATTAGAAAAGGGTTTCATCAGAAAAGGAGAGCAAGGGTTAGAAATTGTCGATCAGCGAGCACTGCAAGCTTTTATTGACTCCTACGAATAATAAAAGAGCTTGGCACTTACTTAAATGCCAAGCTCGGTTTTTCAATGCTTACTATTAACTACTCGCATCTATTTATGAGCGACTTTCTCTCAGCAACTAGCCCGTAAGTGTCCGCGCACCATTACCGGCGACTAAGTATTAATCCTTAAGCTTTTGCATACATGAGTGTTCTATAACCACCGATTAAGTTGCGTGCTTTAAAGCCGTTGTTGACGAGTTGGCGATAAGCCACGTTACCGCGTAACCCAACTTGACAATAGATAACGATCTCTTTGTCTTTTGGTAGCTCGTCCATACGGTGACGCAATTGGTCTACAGGAATGTTGATCGCATCTTTGATAAAGCCAACATTTTCAAGCTCGCCAGGATTACGTACATCAAGAAGAACTTGCTCGTCTGTCAGTGAATCCATTTCATCGAAGTGAATCGGAGTGGCGTCACCCTTAATGATGTTGTTGGCTACAAAAGCGGCTTGGTTGATTACATCCTTGGCACTGCCATACGGCGGCGCGTAAGTGAGCTCCAAGTGTTGAAGCTGCTCGACAGTCATGCCTGCACGCTGTGCAACCGCCATCACATCAATTCGTTTGTCGACACCATCTTTGCCCACTGCTTGCGCACCAAAGATTTTGCCTGTTTTTGGATCGAACAACATCTTGAACGAGACAATCTCAGCACCTGGGTAGTAACTTGCATGGCTAGCGGTATGAACGTAGACCTTTTCGAAATCAACACCATCACGTTTAAGTTGTTTCTCGTTTTTGCCCGTTGAAGCAACGGCGAGGTCAAAAATCTTACAGATAGCCGTGCCTTGTGTACCTTGATAAGTTTCACTGCGTCCGAGCATGTTGTCGGCAGCCATACGACCTTGACGGTTAGCAGGGCCAGCAAGCGGAACTAGAGTTTGTGCACCTGTGACAAAGTCTTTTTCTTCGACCACATCACCCACAGCGTAGATGCTAGGATCGCTAGTCTGCATCATTTCATTGGTGTAGATACCACCTAGTTCGCCAATTTGAAGTCCTGCTTCTTTTGCTAACTTAGTCTCAGGACGCACACCGATAGCCATGATTAAGATATCAGTAGTTAATGACTCGCCATTATTAAGTGTTAATTCTAATTCACCCTCTATGTGTTGGTGCTTCTCGCTCTCGCCTGAATCAAAACTTGCGATGTGTTCGTTAGGTATATATTTCACAGACTCAAGCGCGACGCCGAGTTTTAGGTCGATGCCTTTGTCACGAATCTCCGCATGGGCAAAGCCGGCCATTTCCCGGTCTACTGGCGTCATTACTTGGTCAGCCATCTCAATCAACGAAGTCTTGATCCCAAGCTGATGAAACGCTTCCATCATTTCCAAGCCGATAAAGCCACCGCCAACAACTGTCGCGTGCTCAGGTTTATTCATTTGGATTGTTTCGATGATGCGATCCATATCTGGAATATTGCGTAGTGAATGGGTGAGGGGGTTATCGATTCCTGAGATGGGAGGAACGACGGCACCGGCTCCGGGGCTGAGCAATAAGAAGTCGTAACTCTCGCTGTAGTGATTACCATCAACAAGATTTTTGACTGTAACGGTTTTATTGGTGCGATCAATAGAGGTAACTTCGTTCATCACTCGTGCGTCAACGTTGAAGCGAGCTAAGAAGCTTTCAGGTGTTTGTAACAGAAGCTTGTTTCTATCCTCGATATCGCCACCTATGTGGTATGGCAATCCACAGTTGGCAAAAGAGACGAATGGTCCTCGTTCAAACATTATGATTTCGGCTTCTTCACTAAGACGACGAGCGCGTGCAGCAGCTGAAGCACCTCCAGCTACGCCACCGATGATTACAATTTTAGTCATACGTTTACCTATTACTGTCTCTAAGTTTAACTATACAAATTGCCGAGCATAGAGCTTGTATCTTCTTAATGATCAGTACTGGCTGGTCGCCGGCGATTGAGTAGTTTTCGAAATACCTAGATACTATAAAGATGTAAATTAGCATTGTCTAATATTTATTTTAAAGCTATCACCTCGGGATTGAGCGTTTGGTCCAAGGGCTGTGATTAGACTAAAGCACGCTAGTAAAGGTAATACGCGTTAGCGAGTCGAGTACAGGTTAGCCAAATTAACTGTCATGAGCATAATGAACAGGATCATGGATGTGCTGACTGATTACGTTCTTCAGATCTTGTTCATACAGATCTAGCCAGGCATAACGCTCGCGATACAACTTACGCTTTTGACGTTTTAGAGCTTCAAGATCTTTCCTGTTCGGGTTTGTCGGGAGACGATAGAAATAGTTATCATGCACCTGTCCATCGTGCTCTTCCCACAGACTGTCGTATTTAAGGCTGATGTCTTTGTTTTTCTTACCGTAGCGTAATGAGTTCGAGACATGACCAGACTCTTTTACCGCATAGATATTGTCGATACCCAAGTTAATAGCGAGCAGTCGTAGTGTTTCTACCATGAAGGATTTAGGTCTTAAACCGTAAAAAGCTTTGGTGAATGTGCGGCTAAATCCATTGTCATTGGCGCCACCCTGTATACCGCCGATGTAGATGTTGTTGTCGAAAACAGTAAACGAAATGGTATACATTTTTTCGAGTTGAGAGTTGGTCAATGAAATTGTCAGTTCACCTTCTTTTCTCGCGTTTCTTTCGAAGCTGAGATTAACCAGATAAACGTTGTCATCTATCTCAAGTTTTAAAAGATTGAGCCTTTCGTTATAGATTTGGTGTCTAGCTTCTGTTGCGAAGGTGTTTTCAAACCAGTCGTAGTGTTTGGATAAGATATCGATCTTTTCTTTATTGCTAAAGCCAGTACATAAGTAGGGAGTCACAAATTTAGAAAGGAAGTTGGGTTGCTTGATAAATAATAACTTTCTCTCTTCAGAGTTGAAATTATTACTCATTTTTCGAGTAGCTGAATAATAAAACAGGGCTCGAATAGTAAACTTAACTATCGCTTTGTACTTACCCTTATTTTTATGGGTATTTGCTTCAATCCCCATGCGAACGACATTCATAATCACCTCAAAGAAGAAGGATTGCTCGAACATAGTCGTGTCATGAACCCTTCCAATAATCTCACCAATAACAAGAAAATGATGATAGTGAAAAAGGTGATTTGGGTAAGTATGGATATGTATAGCTATGTAACTCAATCAGTTACTTAGCGTTCAGATTTTGGACAGATGTGTTTGTCGCTTTAGTGGGGAGGGGTATCAATGTTATTTATTAGAGGCGCTTGCTCCTAAATCAAAAATGCCACTACAAATCTGCAGTGGCATTAGAACGATAACAAACTATCACCTTGCTTAAACCTAAACTTTAGTTCTTATATAAACTAAAGTTCTAACAGTTTAGCCAGTTCACGCTCTTCGAGAAGCTCTTCAATGCGTTGACGAGTCTTAGGCGTTTCTGCTTGCGCTTTAGTCGACTTGCCTGCTTTTTTGCTTCGGCTCGTTTTCGCTTTTTCCTTAGTCGTCATCGTAATCTTCCTTGTGTTTTTTGTGTTACAGGTTGCACGTCTCTTTTAGTGCCTTGCCCGCTTTAAATGCTGGCGTCTTTGATGGGGCAATCTGAATCTCTTCTCCGGTTCGCGGGTTACGACCAGTGCGAGCAGCTCGAGAGTTAACTTTAAAGCTACCAAATCCAAGGATCGATACGTCATCACCGTTCGCAAGCGAAGTAGAGATACCTTCAACTAGCGCATTTAGTGCTGTGCCTGCTTGGTCTTTTGAGATGTCTGCAGAAGTCGCGATGTGTTCAACTAATTGAGATTTGTTCATTATCTATATTCCTTATTGAGTACGGCTGGCGTCTACCTTTAGCACCTAGCTTATGCGATCTTATCAACAGCAATTGAAATAATGTCAGTGAGCGGGTAGAGCTTTGTAAAGTAACCAACAGAATTGACTATAAAAGCATCTGTCGGTTCAATCAATGCAATTCATTGATTATTATTGGTTTATAGACATGTTGCCCAAATTTACTTGAGAAAAGAGCATTAGGGTTGCCCGTTCGATTCATAATCCAAATCGAAGCTGTCATCTATCACGTTGATAACGAAAGAGTAAAAACAAAGAAGCCCAGCTTAATTGCTGGGCTTCATGTTGGTGCGCCGAGCATGG